>NZ_JBIVIF010000026.1:0-93495 GCF_044749595.1 Pseudomonas sp. NPDC089392 | reverse complement strand
CTAGCAAGGGTGGCATTCGCCCTGATGAAAAATCAGGACGAATACACCACCAAAGGCATCAAACCGGCTTGCTGAAAACCATAGAATCTCCCACAGGTACTCCACAGTACTCAGGGCTTGTGATTTCCCTGTGGGAGCGGGTTTACCCGCGAAGAGGCCCGCCCGGTGTTGAAGGTCAGAGCTGCACCAACCGCTCACGCAGGAAACTCACAAACCCCTGCACCGGCCGCGCCACCTGCCGGTGCTGCGGGTACACCGCCGACAGCTGCAACGCCGGCGTCACCCACTCATCCAGCACCGTCACCAGGCGCCCATCCGCCAGCGCCTGCCCAACGATAAAGGTAGGCAAATAGGTCACCCCCATCCCGGCAATCGCCGCGTCCCTCAGCATTTCGCCGTTGTTCGCCCGCATCCGCCCGGTCACCTGGATCGCCTGTGCCTTGCCACCCTGCCGGAACTGCCATTGCACCTGCCGCGAATGCCCATAAGGCAGGCAATCATGCCCGGCCAGCTCTTCCGGCTTGGCCGGCACTCCCCGTGCATCAAGGTACGCCGGGCTCGCGCAATACACCCGCTCGACATCGGCAATGCGCCGGGCAATCAGGCTGGAATCCTCCAGCGCACCAATGCGCAGCGCCAGGTCATAGCCCTCACCAATCAGGTCCACCGCGCGGTCACTGAGGTCCACCTCCACATCCACCTGCGGGTGCAACTGCAGGAATTCGGTCAGCAAGCAGCCCAGGTGCGTCATGGCAAACGACAGCGGCGCACTCAGCCGCAAGGTGCCGCGCAAGGCCTGGGCCTGGCCGCTGATGTCGTGTTCCACCTGCTGCACCTCGCCCAGCAGGCGCAGCGCCGACTGGTAGTAATGCTGGCCCAGCGGCGTGGCGTCCAGGCGCCGTGTGGAGCGGTTGAGCAGGCGCACGCCCAGGCGCTCTTCAAGCTGCATCAGGCGCCGGCTGACCGATTGCTTGGACATACCCAGGCGGTCGGCGGCAGCCGTGAAACTGCCGGCCTC
Organism: Pseudomonas sp. NPDC089392; assembly: GCF_044749595.1. Lineage (NCBI taxonomy): Bacteria > Pseudomonadati > Pseudomonadota > Gammaproteobacteria > Pseudomonadales > Pseudomonadaceae > Pseudomonas > Pseudomonas sp. NPDC089392. The sequence continues at coordinate 92,477 of NZ_JBIVIF010000026.1, read as the reverse complement.
CATAACCTGGGCAAAGATCCGCATGTCTTCGTAAGGGTTCATTGTCTCGCTCTTGGTGACAGTCAAACGCTTTATAGCGGCTTTTTCCCACCACTGCATCTCCTTAATCTACACACAAGTCGCAGCGATGGCCCAGCAGGCCAGGCAAGACGCCCATTACCAACACTTGCACAGAAAAGGATTCGCTCATGAACATTGTCCACAAAACCCTCACTGCCTCCCTTCTCGCCCTGTCTGTCTCCAGCGCCTTTGCCGCTGGCAGCCCAGGCGTCGAGCAGCACACTCAGGCCTTCCTTGAAGCCCTGGAACAAGGCGGCGGCAAGCCACTGGAGCAACTCAGCCCGAAAGACGCCCGCGCGGTGCTGACCGGCGCCCAGGCTTCGGTCAAGGTCGACCTCTCCGGTATCGAGGTAAAGGAACACACCATCCAGGCCAACGGCGAGTCGATCAAGCTGCAAGTGGTACGCCCGGCCAATGTGAAGGGTGAGTTGCCCGTGTTCATGTTCTTCCACGGTGGCGGCTGGGTGCTGGGCGACTTCCCGACCCACCAGCGGCTGATCCGCGACCTGGTGGTCGGCTCCGGTGCGGTGGCGGTCTATGTCGACTACACCCCGTCGCCGGAAGCGCACTACCCGACGGCGATCAGCCAGGCCTACGCCGCGACCCAGTGGGTGGCCGAGCACGGCAAGGAAATCGGCGTGGACGGCAAGCGCCTGGCCGTGGCCGGCAACAGTGTCGGCGGCAACATGGCGGCGGTAGTGGCGCTGAAGGCCAAAGAGGCCGGCACCCCTGCCCTGCGCTTCCAGCTGCTGCTGTGGCCGGTGACCGATGCCAGCTTCGAGACTGCGTCGTACAAGCAGTTTGCCGAAGGGCACTTCCTGACTACCGGAATGATGAAATGGTTCTGGGACAACTACACCACCGATGCCAAGGCCCGGGCACAGACCTATGCTTCCCCGCTGCGAGCCAGCAGTGAACAATTGAAAGGGCTGCCGCCAGCGCTGGTGCAAACGGCTGAGTTCGATGTGCTGCGCGATGAAGGTGAAGCGTATGCTCGCAAGTTGAATGCGGCGGGGGTGACTGTCACTTCAGTACGCTACAACGGGATGATTCATGACTATGGGCTGCTCAACCCGTTGAGCCAGGTGCCGGCTGTAAAGGCGGCAATGCGGCAGGCGGGCACCGAACTCAAAGTGCATCTGCAGTGAGTCGATAAGCAAAGGACCCGCCTAGACGGGTCTTTTGCTTCTATTGTGGAAGTGGCCCGCAGGCTTCAATGAATCTGCCATCGGTGCGGCTATCTATGGCACCGTCCGCCCCGATGTAGATATCAATACTAGGCCATCTAGGTTTGGCCCGGATGCAGTGCGATTTCCCACGGTTGTTCCAATACAACTCCATGAAAAACTGGTCGTTCGGGAAGATATGCCCTGCGCCTCCTGTGGCTTCACCCGGGTATATCTCACCTTTTGATATATCGTGCTGGACGTTCAGGATGTAGCCGAGACGCCCCTGGCCTTTGTCAGAAAAATGAAAACTCACCTGAGGTGTGGCGACATACCAAAAGATAATAGGCGCAAGCATTATCACCACGACCCAGCGCCAGATATACCGTTTTGGTTTATTTGCAGGCGTGATCAACTATGGCACCTCCCCAGCTTGAGCGTGGCAATGCTAACACTTCGGCCATGAGTATCTTTGCCGTAATCCCACCATTTGGGTGCAGCTGGTGCAGTTTGACGCCAATGCTGATGGCGACACGATCACCTATGTCATCCCAGGCCCGCAGCCCTTCTATATCAGCGGAGCGATGGGGGCCTTTGCGATCAGCCCACTTTTGAACTTTCCGAATAGAGTCTGATGCAATCTGCTCAAGTCCAGCACCATCCAGAAGAACACTTTCTGAAAGGCCACCTGCCCGTCCTACATAGCCGTAGTGGATGTTCGACCAGATGTCGTAGAAGTAGTCGACTTCACCTTGCTTCTGCCAAACCCCGCCAAATCGTTGCGCAATCGCCACCTTATGGTCCCATGGCCTATTCTGACCAACCCGCTCTGTCCATAGCGCCATCGCGGCAGCAGTGTTACCCACCATCATTGCTTGAAAGTCAGGCGGTAATAGACGGGCATACCAAGGGAGCTTCTTGAATTTTGCATGTTCCTCTGCGGCGTCAAAGCTGGTCAGCTTCTTCATTTTCACTACGGATGGGTGTGTGATGTTGCGATTCATTTCCCCAGCGATATATCTGGCCACCTGTTCCATCATGTCAGGATCTTCGCAGATCACAGGCTGCGGCCTATTTCCTGCTAGCGAAGTTTTGATGGGTGAAGTGGAGCCGGCTTGACCTGAGGTTGCCGCCTGGCTTGCCTGCTGTGCCGCCGCGGGGCTTGTCGCTAATCTAGGTCCCCCAGTGGCCATGACACGGTTACTGCCCTCTGGACAACCACACTTAACCAGCGCCCCATCTACCACGGCTGGTTTGCCTTCGATTTTGAAGAAAGGCTGTCCTTCAGCGATTACGCCGGGCTTCTTGCATTCCGGGCACTCTGTCGTGGCATCCCCAAGGCGCAGCGCACGCTGGTTGTTCCCCCGATAGTGGGTACTGCTGGCTATGCACACCGCCCCGGTGGTAGTGAGGTCGCCATCGAGCGCCTGTCCTTTGCCATGTATCGATATCCGTGTCATGAGCAAATCCCTGTATGAAAACCCCGACGCTATCACCGGCAAAACGGACAGAGACCGAGCGGCGGAAAATTCAGATTTGCCCTACAAAAAACCGGATAACTGTCACTCATGACAAGACAGTCATTCCACTCAGAGACTATTTTTTTAAGATATTGGTGACAGTAAAGTTATCTCCATCGACAGCACGGCAGCCCTCCCGGCCCCGGCATTCAAGGAGAATCACCATGCTCACCATCCGCAACGCCCAAGACCGCGGCCTGGCCTTCCATGGCTGGCTGAAGTCCTTCCACACCTTCTCGTTCGGCCACTACCGCAACCCGGACGAGCAAGGCTTCTCCGACCTGCTGGTGATCAACGACGACCGGGTCATACCAGGCAAAGGCTTTGGCCAGCACCCGCACCGCGACATGGAGATTTTCTCCTACGTGCTGGAAGGCGCGCTGGAGCACAAGGACACGCTGGGCACTGGCTCAGTGATCCGCCCAGGCGATGTGCAGCTGATGAGCGCCGGCCATGGCGTGGCTCATAGCGAGTTCAACCACAGCCAGGCACAGCCGGTGCACTTCCTGCAGATCTGGATCGTGCCGAACGTGCAAGGCGCCACGCCGCGTTACCAGCAACAGCATTTCAGCGCCGAAGAAAAACGCGGCAAGCTGCGTTTGATCATCTCGCCGGATGGCGCCGAGGGCTCGTTGCAGGTGCGGCAGAATGCGCGGGTGTATGCCGGTTTATTCGACGGTGACGAGCGTGCCAGCCTTACCTTGCCGGAAAACCGCCATGCCTATGTGCATGTGGCCCGGGGCAGCATTGAGCTCAATGGGCAGGTGCTGAATGAAGGGGATGGGGTGCGGGTGCGGCAGGAACAGCTGCTGGAGCTGGGTAACGGGGCGGATGCCGAGGTGCTGGTGTTTGACCTGCGGCCGCATGAATTGCCTGGTATGCCGTAAGGCAGGTCCGGCCCTTTCGCGGGTAAACCCGCTCCTACACAGGTCACCACAGATTTCGAATTCGGTGGTGACCTGTGTAGGAGCGGGTTTACCCGCGAAGAGGCCGGCAAATCCAGCTCAGGTCTCAAACCCTTCGACAATGATCACCTCAGCCTTCGCCACACCCTGGCGATGGCTGCATGCCTCCTGATACAGCTCGGACCGGTAACACGCCACCGCCTGCTCGTACGAATCAAACTCGATCACCACGCTACGCTGAGGAGTAGGCCGCCCTTCCATCGCCTCACTGCGCCCGCCACGGGCCAGGAAGCGGCCGCCGAACGCCTTGAAGGCAGCCGGGGCGCGCTGGGTGTACTGCTGGTATTGCTCGGGGTCGGTCACGTCCACATGGGCGATCCAATAGGCCTTCATGCGCTGCTCTCCTGTCACGGCGATATTTGTGTATGATGGTATACCATAAAAATCACCCCACCACAGTGAGCGTGCAACATGGCTTTCAACACCATCGAGGAACTTCTCGAGGACTACCGGCAAGGCAAGATGGTCCTGCTGGTGGATGACGAGGACCGCGAAAACGAAGGCGACCTGCTGATCGCCGCCGAGCGTTGCGACGCCCAGGCCATCAACTTCATGGCCCGTGAAGCACGTGGGCTGATCTGCCTGACCCTGACCGACGATCACTGCCAGCGCCTGGGCCTGGAGCAGATGGTGCCGGCCAACGGCAGCGTGTTCAGCACCGCGTTCACCGTGTCGATCGAAGCGGCTACCGGCGTGACGACCGGCATCTCCGCCGCCGACCGGGCGCGTACGGTGGCCGCAGCCATGGCCCCCAATGCCCGCCCCGAAGACCTGGTGCAACCTGGCCATATCTTCCCGCTGCGTGCTCGCGAAGGCGGCGTGCTGACCCGTGCCGGGCACACCGAAGCCGGTTGCGACCTGGCGCGCCTGGCCGGCTTCAGCCCGGCTTCGGTGATTGTCGAAGTGCTCAACGACGACGGCACCATGGCCCGCCGCCCCGACCTGGAAGTGTTCGCCGCCCAGCATGGCATCAAGATCGGCACCATCGCCGACCTGATCCACTACCGCCTGAGCACCGAGCAGACCATCAAGCGCATCGGCGAGCGCGAGCTGCCGACCGTGCATGGCACCTTCCGCCTGGTCACCTACGAAGACCGCATCGAAGGTGGCGTGCACATGGCCATGGTGATGGGCGATATCCGCCGCGAACAGCCGACCCTGGTGCGCGTGCATGTGATCGATCCGCTGCGTGACCTGGTCGGTGCCGAATACGCCGGCCCGGCCAACTGGACGCTGTGGGCGGCGCTGCAGAAAGTAGCCGAGGAAGGCGCTGGCGTGGTGGTGATCCTGGCCAACCATGAATCCTCGCAGGCCTTGCTTGAGCGGGTGCCGCAACTGACCCAGCCGTTGCGGCCTTACCAGCGTGGGCAGTCGAAGGTGTACTCGGAAGTGGGCACCGGAGCGCAGATTCTGCAGGACTTGGGCGTGGGCAAGCTGCGTCACCTGGGGCCGCCGCTGAAATATGCGGGGCTGGCGGGGTATGAGCTGGAGGTGGTGCAGAGCATTCCCTTCGAGCCCGGGATGGTGGGCTGATAACACATAAGCAATTGATGTAGGAGCGGGTTTACCCGCGAATGCGATGGTGATGCCACCGACGCATTCGCGGGTAAACCCGCTCCTACATGGGGCGGAGTGATGGCCGGTCGCCTCATACCTCTTGCCAAAAGTTTGGAATACCATAATATGATATCCCGTAGACCTTGAATCTCCAGGCCGGCACCTACAATTACAAACGGCCACAAGACACTTTGTTTTAGCTGCTCCCCGAACACTGTTGGCGGGCGCACCAAAAGCCCCGCCTCGAATAACAAAAGCAACGAGGGCGTAACCATGCTGTTGAGCAAACGTGTAACCGCAGTGCTGTCCGCCAGCCTGCTGACCCTGGCGTGTCAGGCCGCCCAGGCCGCTGACAGCCTGAACTTCGTCAGCTGGGGCGGTACCACCCAGGACGCCCAGAAAGAAGCGTGGGCCGTCCCCTTCAGCAAAGCCACCGACATCAAGGTCGTCCAGGACGGCCCTACCGACTACGGCAAGCTCAAGGCCATGGTCGAGAGCGGCAACGTGCAGTGGGACGTGGTCGATGTCGAAGCCGACTTTGCCCTGCGTGCCGCCAGCGAAGGCCTGCTGGAACCCCTCGACTTCAACCAGATCAAGCGCGACAAGATCGACCCGCGCTTCGTCTCCGACCACGGCGTCGGCTCGTTCTTCTTCTCCTTCGTGCTGGGCTACAACGAAGGCAAGCTCGGCGCCAACAAGCCGGTCGACTGGTCTGCGCTGTTCGATACCAAGACTTACCCCGGCAAACGCGCCCTGTACAAATGGCCGAGCCCCGGCGTGCTGGAACTGGCCCTGCTGGCCGACGGTGTAGCCCCCGACAAGCTCTACCCGCTGGACCTGGACCGCGCCTTCAAGAAGCTCGACACCATCAAGCAAGACATCGTCTGGTGGGGCGGTGGCGCCCAGTCGCAGCAACTGCTGGCCTCCGGTGAAGCCTCGCTTGGCCAGTTCTGGAATGGCCGCGTCTATGCCCTGCAACAAGATGGCGCACCGGTTGGCGTGAGCTGGAAGCAGAACCTGGTCATGGCCGACTTCCTGGTCATCCCAAAAGGCGCCAAGAACAAGGACGCGGCCATGAAGTTTCTGGCCAACGCCAGCAGCGCCGAAGGCCAGGCCGAGTTCGCCAACAAGACCGCCTACGCGCCGGTGAACGTCGACAGCGTGGCCAAACTGGACAAAGACCTTGCACCGAACCTGCCGACCGCCTACGCCCAGGACCAGGTCACCCTCGACTTTGCCTACTGGGCCAAAAACGGCCAGGCCATCGCAGCCCGCTGGAATGAGTGGTTGGTCAAATGAAAGTCGCCATCAACGCCCTGCATAACGCGCAAGGTGCCCCCACGGGCGCCGGCGCCCCGGGAACGGCCCCCCGCCGCGTCAGCCTGAGCCAACGCTGGAAGGGCAGCCGCAACCTGCTGCCGGCCCTGCTGTTCCTTGGCCTGTTCTTCTTTGCCCCGCTGGTCGGCCTGTTGCTTCGCGGGGTGCTGGAGCCAACGCCGGGCCTGGGCAACTACGAACAGTTGTTCGCCAACTCGGCCTACGCACGGGTGCTGTTCAACACCTTCTCGGTGGCCGGCGTAGTCACCCTGATCAGCGTGCTGCTGGGCTTTCCGCTGGCCTGGGCGATCACCCTGGTACCCAAGGGCTGGGGCCGCTGGCTGCTGAACATCGTGCTGCTGTCGATGTGGACCAGCCTGCTGGCGCGCACCTACTCGTGGCTGGTGTTGCTGCAAAGCTCGGGGGTGATCAACAAGGCGTTGATGGCCATGGGTATCATCGATGCCCCGCTGGAAATGGTGCACAACCTCACCGGCGTGGTGATCGGCATGAGCTACATCATGATCCCGTTCATCGTGCTGCCGCTGCAGGCGACCATGCATGCCATCGACCCGATGGTGCTGCAGGCCGGCTCGATCTGCGGCGCCAGCCCGTGGACCAACTTCTGGAAGGTGTTCCTGCCGCTGTGCCGCTCGGGGCTGTTCTCCGGGGCGCTGATGGTGTTCGTGATGTCGCTCGGTTACTACGTCACCCCGGCCCTGCTGGGTGGTGCGCAGAACATGATGCTGCCCGAATTCATCATCCAGCAGGTGCAGTCGTTCCTTAACTGGGGCCTGGCCAGCGCCGCCGCCGCACTGCTGGTGGTGATCACCCTGGTGCTCTTCTACCTGTACCTGAAGCTGCAGCCGGAATCCCCGGTTGGCAACGCGAGGTAAACCGCCATGCTCCTGTCCCCCAATGCCATGGGCCGCCCGCTGCGTACCGGCCTGTATCTGACCACTGGAGTGATCGCGGCCTTCCTGCTGCTGCCGGTGGTGTTCATCGTGTTGCTGTCGTTCGGCTCGTCGCAGTGGCTGGTGTTTCCGCCGCCGGGCTGGACCTTCAAATGGTACGGCCAGTTCTTCTCCAACCCGGAGTGGATGGACGCCGCGCTGGCCAGCCTGAAGGTGGCCGTGCTGACCACCATCGCTGCCGTGCTGCTGGGCTTGCCCAGCGCGTTCGCCCTGGTGCGTGGCCGCTTCCCGGGCCGCGAGCTGCTGTATGGGCTGTTCACCATGCCGATGATCGTGCCGCTGGTGATCATTGCCGTGGCGGTGTATGCGCTGTTCCTCAAGCTGGGCTACACCGGCACGCTGTTCGCCTTTGTGGTCAGCCACGTGATCGTCGCCCTGCCCTTCACCATCATCTCGATCATCAACTCGCTGAAGCTGTTCGACCAGTCGATCGAGGATGCCGCGGTAATCTGCGGTGCTTCGCGCCTGCAGGCGATCTTCAAGGTGACCTTCCCGGCGATTCGCCCGGGCATGATCGCCGGTGGCCTGTTCGCCTTCCTGGTGTCGTGGGATGAAGTGGTGCTGAGCGTGATGATGGCCAGCCCCGACCTGCAGACCTTGCCGGTGAAGATGTGGACCACCCTGCGCCAGGACCTCAGCCCGGTCATCGCCGTGGCCTCGACCCTGCTGATCGGCCTGTCGCTGTTTGTCATGTTCATTGCCGCCGCCATGCGCCGGCGCACCGAAAACGCCTGAGCGCGCGGAGAAAACAACAATGAGTGCAGTGATCAAAGACAACGCGCCAGGCAAGACCCTGGTCAGCCTGCGCGGCCTGAACAAGCACTACGGCGACTTCACCGCCGTGGACAACCTCGACCTGGAAATCCAGGACGGCGAGTTCCTGACCTTCCTCGGCTCCAGCGGCTCGGGCAAGTCCACTACCCTGTCGATGCTGGCCGGCTTCGAAACACCGAGCAGCGGCGAGATCCTTGTGGATGGCCAGTCGCTGGTCAATGTGCCGCCGCACAAGCGGGATATCGGCATGGTGTTCCAGCGTTATTCGCTGTTCCCGCACCTGAACGTGCGCGACAACATTGCCTTCCCGCTGGCCATTCGCAAACTGAGTGGCGCCGAGACCAGCAAGCGCGTCGACGCCATGCTCAAACTGGTGCAGCTGGAAAAGTTCGCCCACCGCAAGCCGTCGCAGATGTCCGGTGGCCAGCAGCAGCGCGTGGCGATTGCCCGCGCGCTGGTATACGAGCCACGCATCCTGCTGATGGACGAACCGCTCGGCGCGCTGGACAAGAAGCTGCGTGAAGACCTGCAGGATGAGCTGCGCCAGCTGCACCGCCGCCTGGGCATCACCATCGTCTACGTGACCCACGACCAGGAAGAAGCCATGCGCCTGTCGCAGCGCATCGCCATCTTCAGCCATGGCAAGATCGTTGGCCTGGGCACCGGTTACGACCTGTACCAGAACCCGCCGAATGCCTTTGTCGCCTCGTTCCTGGGCAATTCCAACTTCCTGCGGATCAAGGCCAACAGCAATGGCGCGGGCAGCTTCGAGGGCCAGCCAGTTGCCATTCGCCTGACCCCAGGCCTGGCCGCCTCGCAGGATGCGCTGATCATGGTGCGCCCGGAAAAGGCCCTGGCCCTGACGGCCGAACAGGCCGCACGCGAGCCGCTGCCGGCGGGCTGGAACGAGGTCAGCGCCAAGGTGGGTGAAGTGCTGTTCCTGGGTGAGAGCCAGACTTGCCATGTGGTGACCGCGGGCGGCACCGAGCTGACGGTGAAGGCGCTGTCTGCAGCGGGCATGCCGATGCAGCCGGGCGATACTGTAAAGGTGCGTTGGGCGGTGGCTGATGCCTGCATCTATACCGAGTGGGCCGAAAGTGACCTGAGCAAATCCGCCGGAGCACATTGAGATCGCCGGGGCCGCTTTGCGGCCCTGTCGCGACACAAGGCCGCTCCTACAAGGGATCGCGGTCGCCTGTGGGAGCAGCCTAGTGCCGCGAATGGAGGGCAAAGCCCTCCCTACGGACTGTCACATTATCATCACGCCACTGTCGTAATCTGCCGGCCAACTCTATGCCATAGGGCCACCCGGCATGCCCCGCCTGCTTGTCTTGCTGCTCTCCCTGCTACCAATAGCGACCCTGGCCGAGCCATCGCACTTGCGCGCGCAAGGCTCCAACACCATCGGCGCGGGCTTGCTGCCAGCACTGGTCCAGGGGCAATTGCGCGCGCAGCAAGCCACCGCCATCGAACAGCAACCCGGCAAGCGGGCCAACGAGACCGTGATTACCGCGCGCGACACGCATGGGCAAGCCGTGCGCGTCGACATCGCCGCCCATGGCTCCAGCACCGGCTTCGTTGCCCTGGGCAGTGGCGAGGCCGACCTGGCCGCCGCGTCTCGGCCCATCAACGACAGCGAAGTGCGCCAACTTCGGGCCTTGGGCGACCTGCGCGCCGCCAGCGCCGAACAAGTCATCGGCCTGGATGGCGTCGCGGTCATCGTCCACCCCGACAACCCGCTGCCGCAGCTCAGCACAGGGCAACTGGCGCAGATTTTCTCCGGGCAGATCCAGCGTTGGGAGCAGTTGGGTGTGTCCGGCGGGGCCATTCATCTGTACGCCCGTGATGACCGCTCCGGCACCTTTGAGACCTTCAAGGCACTGGTACTGGAGCCGCAGCACGCCGATCTGTCGATCAAGGCCCGCCGCTTCGAATCCAGTGACGAGCTGGCCGCGCGGGTGGGCGCCGACCGCCAGGCCATCGGTTTCAGCAGCCTGGCCGCAGTCCACGGGGCCAAGGTGCTGGCAGTTGCCGAGGGCGACGCGCCGGCCATGCTGCCCGAGCGCGCCTTGGTGGCCAGCGAGGACTACCCGCTGTCGCGGCGCCTGTACTTCTACCTGCCAGCCAACCCCAAGCCCGAAGCCAAGGCCCTGGCCGATTTCGCCCAGAGCCCGGCAGGCCAGGCGATCGTTGCCCAGCAGGGTTTCGTTTCGCAGCAGATCAAAGCCCAGCCCGTCCCGCCCCAGGCCGACATGCCACCGCGCTATCGCACCCTGGCCCAACAGGCACAAAGGCTGAGCGTGAACTTCCGCTTCCAGGAAGGCAGTGCCAGCCTCGACAACAAGGCCCTGCGCGATGTGCAGCGGGTGGCCGAGTACCTGCGTCAGGCCGGCAAGTTGCAGAGCAAGGTGGTGCTGGTAGGTTTTGGCGACCCCAAGGAAACACCTGGGCGCGCCGCCCTGCTGTCGCGCCTGCGCGCCCAGGCGGTGCGCCGCGAGCTGGCGCGCGATGGTGTGGAGGTGCTGGAGGTGACCGGGATGGGTGATGAATTGCCGGTGGCCGGGAATGAGCTGGAGCAAGGGCGGCTGCGTAACCGGCGGGTGGAAGTGTGGGTGTATTGATCTACAAACCTGCGCACATCCCTGTGTAGGAGCGGCCTTGTGTCGCGAAAGGGGTGCGAAGCAGCCCCGGCAATTCTGCGGCGACTCGAAAATCCTGGGGGCGCTTCGCACCCCTTTCGCGACACAAGGCCGCTCCTACAGGTGACCGCATTGCCAAATGACCTGGGTCGACCCTGGCAAAGAAATGTAACAGCTCCCCATTCGGCATCACGGGCAAACGGGTCTAGGCTCAAGCCCATGTGATACCGGGCCCCTCTGACGGCTGCCAGGCCGCCATGTCGGATCACTGTTGCCATGCAACGTCGACATTCAAGGAGGGGCTCATGACAGCTCTGCAGGCATTTCTCACCACCCCGTTCCTCGGTACCAGCGCTTGGTTGTGGCTGGTGTTCATGGCAATCGTCATCGGTTTGCTGGTGCTCGACCTGGGCGTGCTGCACCGCCATGACCGGGAAATCGAAATGCGCGAAAGCCTGCTGCTGTATTCAGGCTACTTCAGCGTCGGCGTGCTGTTCGGTGCCGGGGTCTGGTACCAACTGGGCGCGCAATCGGCGCTGGAGTTCTACACCGGCTTCCTGGTCGAGCAGTCGCTGTCGATGGACAACGTGTTCGTCATGGCGATGATCTTCAGCTACTTCGCCATCCCCCGCCGCTACCAGCACCGTGTATTGTTCTGGGGCATCCTCGGGGTGGTGTTCCTGCGGGCGATCATGATCGGCGTTGGTGCCGCGCTGGTGCAGAACTTTGCCTGGGTGCTGTACCTCTTCGGCGCCTTCCTGCTGTTTACCGGGGTGAAGATGGCGCTGTCGAAAGAAGACAGCCACCCGGACCTGGCCAACAACCCGATCCTCAAGTTCGTGCGCCGGCACATGCGGGTTACCGACCAAATCCACGGCTCGCACTTCTTCATCCGCCAGACCCCGCCTGGGCACAGCAAGGCGCTGCGTTATGCGACACCGTTGTTCCTGGCGCTGGTGCTGATCGAACTGGCCGACCTGGTGTTCGCCGTCGACAGCGTGCCGGCGATCTTCGCCATTACCCAGGACCCGTTCATTGTCTACACCTCCAACATCTTCGCCATTCTTGGGCTGCGCTCGCTGTACTTTGCGCTGTCGGCGTTGATGCACCGGTTTGTGTACCTCAAGTACGCGCTGGCGCTGGTGTTGATCTTTATTGGCTGCAAGATTTTCTACCATGGCATGGTCGGCAAGGTGCCGGCGTTGTTGTCGTTGGGGGTGACGTTCGGGTTGTTGCTGGGTGGGGTGGTGGTTTCGTTGATCAAGACGCGGGGGGAGAAGGTGGTGGTCGAAAAGGGCCAAGAGCCACATGCTTCGAATGGGAAGGGCAAGGCTGGGAAAAATAAGGAAGACCCGCAATTGCGGGTCTGAGCTGAAAAGAAGTCTATTTCCCTTCTGAGAGCCAAATAAGGACATAAGCAACAATCATCCAAACACAGCCAAGCAGAGTTAGCCACGCTGCAAGAGCCAACTTGAATTTCAACTTTTGAGGAAAGCGCTTTAATTCCTCAGGTTCTACCGTACCTTTGTGCAATGCCAACTGCGGAAATGTTATCAATCCAGCGACCATACAAATCAACATCAAGCGCCACTTGAACCTTCGCCCACCCCACATTCGCTTCATCGACTCAAGGTAGGGATTGCTCTGAATAGCTGAACATGCGATACCATAGTCTTTGCTCAGTGTAAGCCAGGTAAAAATCACCAGACCAGGCAATCCAATGATGAATGGCCCGATTACCAATATCAGCCTCGCTAAAATCGGCCAATCGTTGATGTCAATCACTCGTAGCCTCATAGATAAACTCACCAGCCGATTCGCCAATCTTTCCGCCCGCGAGTCCACCAGCGAGCCCTCCAGCGCCGACCAGTACAATCCCGCACACTGAAACGCCTATTCCCGCAGTCCCAACGGCAAAAGCCGCGCACATCGTACCAGCGGCTAAGCCAGCCCCAGTGGAGGCTAGTGTTCCCAACCCAACACTACCTACAAAACCTCCCGTCTCGGTCAGTCTGACCTTTTTACAATCTTCAGTCTCACCAGCGCGACAAACCTCTTGCACTTTCAGATACGAAGAAGTCCCACCCAACCCAATCGCAGCGTACCCTCCATATTCGAGGAACTTACTAAGCCGCGCCACCTTGTCCAGATGCGTCGCATACCCCGGAATCTGCCCCGGCCTGCCGGCCTTCGACCAGTGGTGCACAAGGCTCTTGGTCGAAATATTCAAGCTCTTCCTCAACCGCTCATAGCTCCCCAAGTTCAGCTGCTTGCTAAGCAATGCCACTTTCAACTGTCCATCCAGCTGCTGCAGCAGCTTTCGCCTCTCGGCAAAGAAGCCTGGGCTGTTCAAATTGCCATGGCGCATGAACTCACGTTGATGCAGTTGCTCAATGCTGCTCAACGTATTACTGACCTGATTCAGCCCTTGTTTCAGCATGTCCGTACCCACGCCCATGGACTGGCTGGCGTTACCCAGCAAACCGGCGATTTCCGCCTGGTGCTGCATCATGAAGTCCGCTTCGGCGAAATCGAGCACCGTCAGCGCACGGCGGGCGTGCTGCGCCGCGGCCATCAGCTGGCCTTCCTCGCGGGTGCAGGCATCGCCATCTACTGCCTGACCTTTTCCCCCTAGATTGGCGCGCATACGCAAACTCCCTGCGCATAATCGAGGTTAGAAACCTAACATCGGCACCAGAGGCTCAAGTGGTTTGGGTCGAAATTCAGTTGTTTCCTACAAAATGGTCGAACCTGAGCAGGCTCATGAGTGAATGGGCGACCAAAGGTGCCAAAGGGTTGGTGGTGGGCCTGAAAACGCAGTAAGCCTTCCCGGCCTCTTCGCGGGTAAACCCGCTCCTATAACGACCTGCGCTGACCGTTGTAGGAGCGGGTTTACCCGCGAAGAGGCCGGTACAGGCTGACGAAGTCACCGCCCGCTACCCAACATCTGCACCGGCACATACTTGCCTATCTCATACTTACCAATCGCCGCCCGGTGCACTTCATCCGGGCCCTCGGCCAGGCGCAGGGTGCGCTGCATGGCGAACATGTACGCCAGCGGTCATCGCTCACCACGGCCCCGCCGTGCAACTGGGTCGCCTGGTAGACTACCCTCAACGCCATGGGTTTGAGTAACTCAAGTATGCGTTGGCGCTGGTGTTGATCATTAGTGGATGACTCAACGGAGCAGGCTTCGACAGGGAAAGATAAGCCCCTACGAAAAGAGGAAGACCCGCAATGCGGGTCTGACCACGCAAGGCTCTAAAGTCTCACCGTCGCATAGGCAATCGCTAGCCATACTGATCCTATTATTATCAGCCAACTCGAAAAAACCAGCTTGCGCTTTAACTTGAACGGAAAAGCCTTTAACTCACCTGCATCAACAACACCTATTCTTGAGTGAAAGATAGGAAAAGTCAGTAAACCGCAGACAACACAGACCACCATCCATCGTGCACGGTAGGTAGTGCAACCAAAAAAACGCTTCATCTTTTCCAAGTAGGCATTGCTTCGCATGGAACTATTGACGATCTCAAACTCGCGAGACCAGGCGACATAACCGCAAACTGCCAAGCCAATAGCACTTAAGAGAAATGGCATAGCCAGAAAAAACAATTGAATTTTCAGCGGCCAGCTATTCACATCAATCAGCGATGGAGTCATAGATCTTTTCTCCCAGCATCTCTCCTACATCCCCGCCTGCCAAGCTTCCGGCCAGAGATCCGGCTCCAACAAGAGCTATACCACACACTGGAGCTCCCACACCTGCTGTTCCAACGGTGAAAACAGCACAGACCGCAGGAACTGCCAAGCCTGCGATGAAGCCTCCTGCCGTCCCGCCAACAAGCCCTCCACTGAAACTCCCTGCTTCTTTCAGACGCACGGCCTTACAAGCCTCTGTCTCCCCCGCTCGACAAACTTCTTGCACTTTAAGGTACGAAGAAGTCCCACCCAACCCAATCGCAGCATAGCCACCGTACTCAAGAAACTTGCTGAGCCGCGCCACCTTGTCCAGATGCGTCGCATACCCTGGAATCTGCCCCGGCCCGCCGGCCTTCGACCAGTGGTGCACAAGGCTCTTGGTCGAAATATTCAAGCTCTTCCTCAACCGCTCATAGTTCCCCAGGTTCAGCTGCTTGTTAAGCAATGCCACTTTCAACTGTCCATCCAGCTGCTGCAGCAGCTTTCGCCGCTCGGCGAAGAACCCTGGGCTGTTCAAATGGCCATGGCGCATGAACTCACGCTGATGCAGTTGCTCAATGCTGCTCAACGTATTACTGACCTGATTCAGCCCTTGTTTCAGCATGTCCGTGCCCACGCCCATGGACTGGCTGGCGTTACCCAGCAAACCGGCGATTTCCGCCTGGTGCTGCATCATGAAGTCCGCTTCGGCGAGATCCAGCACCGCCAGCGCACGGCGGGCGTGCTGCGCTGCGGCCATCAGCTGGCCTTCCTCGCGGGTGCAGGCATCGCCATTGTCAGGGTCACCGATAACGAAGATTTCCCCCGCCTTGAAGCCCTGTTCGAACGTCGGGTTGAGCCGTTGCAGCCGGGAGATTGGCAACGTGGCATCGTGCCCGGCCAACTCCAGCAGCACTTGTGCGAACGACATACGCCGCGGAATCACATAGAAACCCGGCTCCAGGGTACCGGGCATCGCAACTGCAGCAGGTTGGGAGAAACGTTCGGGGTAAACAGCGGTTGATGGTTCGGCAAAATGAGTATCCGCACGCCCTGCAGCAGAGCGCATGGGCGGAAATGCTTCACTCAACGGGGCGACCACCCGATTGCTGCCCGGCGAACAGCCACAGAGCACCAGCGCACCATCCGTGGCGACCCGCCGGCCATCGGAAATGAAGAAGTCCACCCCTTCAGCGACGATGCCTTCCTGCCCACAAAGCGGGCATGACGTGGTGGGGTCACCTTCGCGCAGCACCATGCGGCCCTCGTCGAGATAGCTTGCCCCAGTGGCAATACAGACAGCACCCGTTGTCGTGACATCGCCATCAACTGCCTGACCTCTTCCCCCTAGACTGGCGCGCATATACAAACTCCCTGTGCATGATTGAAGTTAGAAACCTAGCATCAGCACGGGGCACCCAGGTGGCTTGTGTCGAAATTCAGAACTTTCCTACAAAATTACCAAACTTACATCTCAGGGATCACCGAGATATTTTACTTACCGCCGCCAGCGAATTTTCCCACACTCGGAATTCAACTTTCCTGATTGCAATCCCTCAGCACGCTTCGTCAGCATGCATGCTTTCCGCACAAGGAGTGCACCATGCAAAAGTTTTCAATTCCCGAATTCCCTAAGCTACGTATCAACCGCAAGTTAGTTACCGCCATTGCAATCCCGATTGTCACTATCGGTGCCCTGGCGGCCATTTTCAACAACGTGTTCTTCTACAACGAAGCCGGCCAGATGACCCACGTACGCACGATCTTCGGCGAGGAGAAAGTGGTCGAGGACGTGGGCTACGCAACCCAGTGGTTCGGCCGCAGTACAGCCTGGCGCCGGACCATCGGCGTGCAGTCCTCATTGCGTATGGACAACCCGGAGGACACCCGCGGCGGGCACCCTTCGGTCACGCTGGAAAACCTGCCCATCGTGTTTCTCGGCAACGTCGACGCCAAGGCTGAGTTCAGCACCCAGTTTCGTCTGCCTTCAGGCGAGGCCTTTCTGAAAATTGCCCAGGAGTACCGCACCCCCGAAAACTTCCTGCAGCGTGCATTGCTGCCAGCGGTAAAAGAGACGCTACAGGCAACAGCCTCGCTGATGAGTGCCGACGACTACTACGCGGGCAACCGCAGCCACTTTGGTGCCGAGTTTGAAAACCAGCTGCGCAACGGCCTGTACCTGACCAGCCGCAAGGAAATCCGCGTGCAGCGCGACAACTATCCGGCACAGACTGCCATTCTGCAGGCCGGTACCGAACAGGGCAGTTTTGGCGACAACAGCGCAACGCGTTTCGTCATTGAAAAGAAGCTCGACAAGAACGGCCAGGAGCTGCGCAAGCAGCAGCAATTCCGCCTGTTTGGCGTAGAAGTTGTCGACGCCCGCGTCACCCATATCGACCCCAATCCGCAGTACCAGCAACGCATGGTGCGTGTGCAGCAGGCATTGGCGGAGCTGGCCGTGGCGCGGCAGAACCGGCTGAAGGAAGAAGAGGAGAAAGAGCTGGTTTCTGCCCGCGGTGCCAAGGATGTCGAGGCCAAACGCCAGGAGAGCCTGCGCCAGCAAATCGAACGTACTACCGAGGCCGAAACAGAGAAACAGCTCACGCTGATCAATGCCGAGCGGGAAAAACGGCGCGCCGAGATCGACAAGCAAACGGCCGAGCTACTGCGCGACAAGGCACGTGTGAATGCAGAAGCGACAAAGATTACCGCCGATGCCGAAGCCCACGCCCGCGAGGCCTCGCTCAAGGCCGATGGTGCCCTGCAGACCAAGCTTGATGCCCTGGTGAAGATCAACCGGGCCTGGGCAGAGGCCGCGGCACGGGCGCCGGTGCCCAGTGTGATGATGGGGGGTGCTGAAGGCGGTATAGGGCGGCAGGATGAAATGAGCAGGCTCATGAGTGTGTTGGCGACGAAGGCTGCAAAGGATCTGGTGGTGGACCTGAAGACGCAGTGAACCTGGAAGGGCCTCTTCGCGGGCTTGCCCGCTCCCACAGGTATTGCACGAGCCTATCAGGCTGCGGTGATCCTGTGGGAGCGGGCAAGCCCGCGAAAGGGACCTTGAAGGCTGACGAAATTACCGCCCGCTACGCAACATCTCCGCCGGCACGTACTTGCCTATTTCATACTTGCCAATCGCCGCCCGGTGTACTTCATCCGGCCCGTCGGCCAGGCGCAGGGTACGCTGCATGGCGTACATGTAGGCCAGCGGGAAGTCGCCACTTACCCCTGCCCCACCATGAATCTGGATCGCCCGGTCAATCACCTTCAACGCCACATTCGGCGCCACCACCTTGATCTGCGCAATTTCGCTGCGCGCCACCTTGTTGCCGACGGTGTCCATCATGTACGCCGCCTTCAGCGTCAGCAGCCGGGCCATGTCGATTTCCATGCGCGAGTCGGCGATCTTGTCGACGTTGCCGCCCAGGCGCGCCAGTGGCCGGCCGAACGCCGTGCGCTCGACCGAGCGCTTGCACATCAATTCCAGCGCACGCTCGGCCATGCCGACTGAGCGCATGCAGTGGTGGATACGCCCCGGGCCCAGCCGCCCCTGAGCGATTTCGAAGCCACGGCCGTCGCCGAGAATCACGTTCTCATATGGCACCCGCACGTTCTCGAAGAGGACTTCGGCGTGCCCATGCGGCGCATCGTCATAACCAAACACCGGCAGCGGCCGGACGATCTTCACCCCGGGTGTATCAGTGGGCACCAGCACCATCGAGTGCTGTTGGTGGCGTGGCCCCTCAGGGTCGGACAGGCCCATGAAGATCATTACCTTGCAGCGCGGGTCGCAGGCGCCAGAGGTCCACCACTTGCGGCCATTGATCACCCATTGGTCACCGTCACGCACGGCGGTGGCAGCCATGTTGGTGGCGTCCGAAGAGGCTACATCCGGCTCGGTCATGGCAAACGCCGAACGAATCTCGCCGCGCAGCAGCGGCTCCAGCCACTGGCGCTTCTGCGCTTCGCTGCCGTAGCGCACCAGCACTTCCATGTTGCCGGTGTCTGGTGCCGAGCAGTTGAACGGCTCCGGGCCGAGCAACGAGCGGCCCATGATTTCTGCCAGCGGGGCATATTCCAGGTTGCTCAGGCCGGCGCCGTATTCCGACTCGGGCAGAAACAGGTTCCACAGCCCTTCGGCCCGGGCCTTGGCCTTGAGTTCTTCCATGATTGCGGTGGGCTGCCAGCGGTCGCCCTCGGCAACCTGGCGCTCGAACACCGCCTCGGCGGGGTAGACATAGGCGTCCATGAACGCTGTGACGCGCTCGCGCAGTGCCTGGACCTTGGGCGAATAGGCGAAATCCATCGGGGGCTACCTTCACGGTTCGGAGTACATGGGGCAGAGCCTAGAGCAGCATGGTCCCATCCACCTAGTCTATTTTCCGCGTGTATAAACATTCATAACCGATATATGATCGACCAATAATTCCAACAAAGAGCGGCGCCCATGAACCTCAGCAAGGTCGACCTCAACCTGTTCATCGTGTTCGATGCGATCTACACCGAAGCCAACCTGACCCGCGCCGGGCAGATCGTCGGCATTACCCAGCCGGCGGTGTCCAACGCCCTGTCGCGGCTGCGCGAAACCTTCAACGACCCGCTGTTCGTGCGCACCGCACAAGGCATGGTGCCCACGCCCATGGCGCAAAACATCATCGGCCCGGTGCGCAACGCCTTGGCGCTGCTGCGCACCTCGGTGCAGGAAAGCCGCATCTTCAACCCGCAACAGGCCAACAAGACCTTCCGCATCAGCATGACCGACCTGACCGAGGCGGTGATCCTGCCGCCGCTGTTCCAGCGCCTGCGCCGCCTGGCGCCCGCCGTGCTGATCGAAAGCTTCCTGTGCAAGCGCCGCGAGACCACCAAGGAACTCGCCGCCGGCCGCCTGGACTTTGCCATCGACGCGCCGCTGAACACCGACCCGCAGGTGCGCCACGTCAAGCTGATGCAGGACCGCTACGTCTGCGCCTTGCGCCAGGGCCACCCGCTGGCGGACAGCAAGCTGACCCTCGACAGTTACCTGGGCATGACCCACATCCATATCTCCAGCCGCCGCAACGGCCTGGGCTACGTTGACTTGGCGCTGGGCAAGATGGGCGTGCAGCGCAAGGTCGCCCTGCGCTCGCAGCATTACCTGATGGCCTCGCAGGTGTTGCAGCAGACCGACATGGCAATGACCGTTCCCGAGCGCTTCGCCCGTCGCCATCAGCTACGTTACCACCCACTGCCGGTGGAGGTGCCCGCGCTGGAAACGCACCTGTACTGGCATGAAAGCACCGACCAGGACCCGGCCAACCGCTGGATGCGGGAGCAGATCACAGAATTGTGCGAACGCGTGGTGGCCGAGGAAGAACGAGCGCTGGAGCCAGCCTGAAGGCACTGCCAATGGGGCCGTTGATGGTCTCTTTCAGAAAAATAAAAAAATCCTGCAATCAGCCAGATACAGAGAATTTTTTCCCACAAAAATTGATCACAAGGCTCTGGGAAGCGAAAAATATCTCGCAGATGGCGGGTACGCTTACTCCAACGATCGCCGATTTCACGGCGACAGACATGGACCCGCCCCAATGCCTAGCGCCCCGCTCTATTTCGATTATGCCGCCACCACCCCAGTCGACGACCGGGTCATCGAAACCATGCTCGCCTGCCTTGGCCGCCAAGCCAACTTCGGCAACCCCGCGTCAAGTGGCCATGCCTTTGGCCAGGCCGCTCGCCAAGCCGTCGAGCAAGCCCGCCAGCAAGTGGCCGAACGCGTCGGCGCGCAAGCCGAGACACTGGTCTGGACCTCGGGTGCGACCGAGTCGAACAACCTGGCGCTCAAAGGCATCGCCCACGGTATCGGCCAGCCTGGGCACCTGATCACCAGCCAGCTGGAGCACAAGGCCGTGCTCGACACGGTGGCCGAGCTGGAGCGCCAGGGCTGGGCCGTTACCCGCCTGGCGCCGGATGCTACCGGACTGATCCAGCCCGCTACCGTACAGGCGGCGTTACGCGCCGATACCCGCCTGGTCTCGCTAATGGCGGTTAACAACGAGTTGGGCACCGTTACCGATTCTGCCACGATTGGCGAACATGTACGCGCTCACGGTGCCCTGTTGCACGTGGATGCGGCGCAGGCCGTGGGCAAACTGGCCATCGACCTGAACGCCATGGCCGTGGACCTGATGTCATTCTCGGCGCACAAGGTTTACGGGCCAAAAGGCATCGGCGCATTGTATGTCGGGCCTCGCGCCCGAACACTGATGCGTGCGCAGATACACGGCGGTGGTCATGAGCAAGGCCTGCGTTCCGGCACCCTGGCGACCCACCAGATCGCGGGCATGGGCAGCGCCTTTGCCTTGGCCGGGCAACCTGGCGACAACGAGCACCAGCGCCTGGAGCAGCTGGCGGGACGTCTGCGCGATGGCCTGCTGGCCTTGCCTGGGGTCACCCTCAACGGCTGTGCCAAGCAACGTATTCCCCACACCTTGAACCTGTGCATCGACAGCAAAGGCTTCAACAGTGCGGCGCTGGCCAACGAACTGGCGCTGTCGACCACCTCTGCCTGCAACTCTGCGAGCAATGCTGCCTCGCATGTGCTGCTGGCGCTGGGGCTGGCTGAGCACCAGGCACGCAACAGCGTGCGCTTGAGCATCGGGCGCTTCAGCACTGAGGCCGAAGTGGACAAGGCACTTGAAGTGTTTGGCCGGGTGCTGGCGACGGCGTCGGCAGCGCTGTGGTAAACCGGCCCTAGAACAAGCGGCTGTCCGGGGTGAAGTCCTCGACCTCGATCTTCGCCCTCTGCGCCTGCGGGTGCCGTGGGTTGAACAGGTAATTGGTGGTGCTGGGCATGATTGCGCTCGGCACCGGCAGCAGCAATGCCGAGCAGTCATCCAGAAAGCGGTTGCCCAGGCCCCGGGTAAGCTCGGTCTGCGCGGACCAGCCGGGCTGCAAGGCGGGCAACTGCGCTTGCGAAACCGTGTCGGGCAATTCGATGCGGATCAGGCGCATGGTGGTGGGGAAATCCTCGGGGTCGATCTCCAGATGCACCAGCACTTCGAGCATGGCCCCCGATGGGCTGGTGGCGGCATACACCACCGGCCGCCCCGCCTGGTGCCAGCGGCCGCTGACACGCAAGCCGCCGGTACCGCTCAAGTCTGCATAAGCGCTGATGCGCCATAGAATCACAGGCCAAAGCCCTCGGCGATCTGCAACAACATCTCTTCGACTTGGGTGGTGCCTTGCTGAGTGGTCAGCATCTGCATCGGGGTCAGCCCCGAGAAACGCTCCTTGGGCTTGGACAGCCAGCGCTTGGCCTTGTCCGCTTCGCCAAACACGGCTTCGGCCATGGCGGTGATGTGGGCCGAGCGGAACAGCCGATCACTTTCTTCCACAGTCAGCGGCTGGTCACGCTCGATGCGGGTTTTCAGGGTGCGCAGGGGAATGATCTGATCGCGCTCCACCGGCGTGAACACACCGCGCTCGGTCAGTTTCACCAGCCAGGTGGCGGCAAAGCCATGGGTGATACGGGTGTGGATTTCAAAGTCACTGGCGCGTTCCGGGATTTCCAGCAGCGCCTGCAGGCGGGCCCGGTACTCGTGGTAACCGTTGTCGCGAAGCACTTCGGCAAGCATGGCATGCCCCTCATTCGGCGTTTACCGACAAGTATGCGGCATATGCCGGAATTTGCAAACCAGTCGGCACCCACAGGACGGTACAGGTTTTTTGAAGGCGGCGCGGACCTGTGGGAGCGGCCTTGTGTCGCGATGGGCCGCAAAGCGGCCCCGGCAATCTCACAGGAAAGTGAACACCTGCGCAGCCGGCAACCGCGACTTGTTCAGCCCGGCATTAAAGTCAGTCTCACTGCGATACCCCAGGCTAAGAATCACCACGCTGGTAAACCCACGCTCACGCAGCCCCAGCTCGGCATCCAGCAGCTTGCTGTCAAAGCCCTCGATCGGGGTGGCATCCAGCCCATGCGCCGCCGCGCCCAGCAACGCCGTACCCAATGCCAGGTAGGTTTGCTTCTCCATCCAGTGCTGCACATCCTTCTGGTCAAAGCGGTGCAGGTCGACGTAGTGACGGCGGCTCTGGTTCTGCGCCGCACGCGCCTGCTCGTCACGGAAACGCCCGTCGGCAGCCTCCTGGTCGAGTACGCCGTTCAGGTGTGCCTCGGTCATCTCGGTACGGGTGCAGAACACGATCACGTGCGAGGCATCAAGAATCTTCGGCGTGTTGTAGGCATAACCCTGCGAGGTGCTCTTGGCCAGGCGGGCCTTGCCTTCGGCGCTGTCGGCGACGATGAAGTGCCAGGGTTGCGAATTGACCGAAGACGGGCTGTGGCGCAGTTGTTCCAGCAGGGCATCGACAGTGGCCTGGGGAATACGGCGTGAAGCATCGTAGGCTTTGGTGGTGTAGCGGCGCTTGGCCAGCGAGACGGTATCCATGCAACAACTCCGGGAATGAACAGTAGATTTGCCGCGCATCTTATCTTTCCTGCAAAAAAGAAAAACCGGCACAATGCAGCAACACTTTCATCACTGGAGTGAAAATGCTGCGCATCGCCGATCTCGAACTGTTCGCCCGCAGCAGCGTGTTGGGCAGCTTCACCGCTGCGGCCCATGAAGCCGGCCTGCTGCCGGGCCAGGTGGCCGCCGCGATCAAGCGCCTGGAGCGCGACCTGGATGTGCGCCTGTTCGCCCGCACCACCCGCAGCCTGCGGCTTACCGCCGAGGGCGAGCGCTACCTGCCCACCGCGCTGAATGTGCTGGAAAGCCTGCGCCAGGGCCATGAAGACCTGCATGGCAACCCCAGCACCCTGCGCGGCACCCTGCAGGTGTCGGCACCTTCGGACCTTGGCCGCAACATGCTGCTGCCGTGGCTGAGCGCTTTCCGTCGCCAGCACCCGGCACTGCACCTGCGCTTCTTCCTGTCCGACCAGATCGCCGACCTCAACCGCGACCCGGTGGACGTGGCCATCCGCTATGGCCTCAACCAGGACGCCAACTACATCGCCCTGCCCCTGGCCGACTGGAACCGCCGGGTGCTGGTTGCCTCGCCCGACTACCTGGCCCGCCACGGCCGCCCGCTCAGCCCCGACGCCCTGCAGCAGCACGCCTGCCTGCTGTACATGCAGCACAACCGTGTGTACGACAAGTGGCGGGTGGGCAACCACACCGTGCAGGTGCACGGGCCGCTGGTCAGCGACGACGCCGATGTCATCCGGCGCCTGGCCATTCAAGGCGAAGGCATCGTCTATAAATCGTGGCTGGATGTCAGCGCCAACATTGCGGCCGGTGAACTGCAGATCGTCCTGCCCGAATTCCTCGGTGAGCCTACCCCGGTCACCTTGGTCTGCCCGCATCGCAAGCAGCTCACCCCAGCGGTGGCGCAATTGCACCTGTGGCTACGCGAACGCTTCGAGGCCCTGCGCAGCCGGGCACTGACCAACGGCTGCACAATCGTTCCAGACTGAGCCGGGGCGTTGCGCTAAGGTAGCCATTTACCCCACGGCATACGTTCATGAGCAACTGGATCGACTTCAAACAAGACGCCGACACCGGCATCGAGTCGGTCCGTGCGCATTTTGTCGGGCATGCCTACGACCCGCACTGGCACGACAGCTTCCTGGTCGGCGTTACCGAACAGGGCGTGCAGCAGTTCAACTGCCGCCGGGTGCGCCACCGCAGTACGCCTGGGCAGGTGTTTCTGCTCGAACCTGGCGACATCCACGATGGCCTGGCGCCCACCGAAGAAGGCTTCACCTATTCGACGCTGTACCTGGAGCCCGCCTGGCTCGACCAGCAACTGCGGGCGCTGTTCGAACACGCACCGGGCGACAGCCTGCCCAGCTTTGCCGATACCCTGTGCCACGACGAGCGCCTGGCGCGGGCTACTGCCCTCGCCTTCCGCGCCGTGCATGACCAGGACTTGCGCATTGTCCGGCAAACGGCGATGGACGACTTGCTCGCCTGCCTGACCCGCCACCTGCATTGGCGCCGGCGCATAAACCCTGACCCGCGCCTGCCGCTGACCGCGCAGCGCGCGCGTGACTACCTGCACGCCAACCTGGAACGCGACATTGGCCTGGAAGACCTGGCCGAGGCTTGCGGCATTGACCGTTTCCGTCTCACCCGCGCGTTCAAGGCCGCGTTCGGCATTGCACCGCACGCCTACCTGATCCAGCTGCGTCTGGCCCGCGCGCGGCGCCTGCTCGCCCAAGGCCAGACGCCTGCCGAAGTGGCCATGGCTTTGGGCTTTGCCGACCAGAGCCACCTGGGCCGCTGGTTCCGCCGCGCCTATCAGCTGACCCCGGCCGACTATCGCAGGCGTTGCTCAAACCTTCCAGACTGCTAGCCTGCGCGCGGCGAGCATTGTGCTTCGATTTTCCGGAGCGTTTGACCATGTCGCAGTCGTTGTTGCCCTTCATCCTGTTTGCCCTGGTGTCCAGCATCAGCCCGGGGCCGACCAACCTGTTGGTGCTTGCCCATGGCGCCCGCCTCGGCCTGCGCGCCAGTGTTGCGCCAATTGTGGCGGCCTGCGGCGCGGCGGCGGCGATTGTGCTATTGGTTGGCCTGGGGCTGGGTGAACTGTTGCTGCGACACCCACTGGCCCAACAACTGATGAGCTGGGCTGGTGTGCTGTGGCTGAGCTGGCTGGCGTGGAAGATGCTGCGCAGTGCCGCCGCGCCGCTGCAGGCGGGCTCGGCGCAAGGCTTCAGCGCATTGAGCGCCGCCTCGTTGCAGGTGGTGAACCCCAAGGTGTGGCTGATGGCCGTGGCGGTGGTCGGGGTGTTTGCCGCGCCGTCGCTGCCGGTGTGGCAACTGGCGCTGGTGTTCCTGCTGATTGCCCTGCCGTGCATGGCGGCGTGGGCGGTGTTGGGGGTGGGGAGTGCACGCTGGTTGCAGGCGCCGCAGCGGTTGCGGGTGTTCAACCAGGTGTTGGCAGTTGTTTTGCTGGTTTCTGCTTGGGCTGCCGTTCTGGCTTGAGCCCTCCACAGTTGCTGCCGGCATCTTCGCGGGTGAACCCGCTCCCACAGGCACTGCATCTGTCTCTGCAACGATGCAGATCCTGTGGGAGCGGGTTCACCCGCGAAGAGGCCGGTACAGCCACTCAAGAGTGACCGGTCAGTGCGTCAGCGCCTCTCGGAAGCGCCGGGTACTGGCCACCGCCAACAACAACCCGACCACCGCCACACTACCGCCCACCAGGCCGATATCCGCCACATCCATCTGGCTGCTGACGATACTGCCCAGCAACGCGCCACCACCAATCCCGATGTTGTAGATACCCGAGAACAGCGCCATGGCCACGTCGGTGGCATCGGAGGCCAGCTTCAGGGTCTTGGACTGCAACGCCAGGCTGAAGCTGAGGATCGCCACACCCCAGAACATGCTCAGCACAGCGAACACATAAAAATTGCCCGACAGCGGCAACAGCAACAGCAGGCATGCCGCGAGCACGCCAATCGAGCCCACCAGGAAGCCATGCGGGAAGCGCTCGCTGTAACGGCTGAACAGCAACGAGCCAAACACCCCGGCGCCGCCGAACAGCAGCAGCAACAGCGTGGTGCGCTCACCGCCAATCTGCGCCACATGCAGGGCGAACGGTTCGATGTAGCTGTAGGCGGTGAACTGCGCGGTAATCACCAGCGTCACCAGCAGATAGGTAATGACCAGTGCCGGGCGCTTGAACAGGATCGGCAGGCTGCGCAGCGAACCGGAGTTCTGGCTGGGCAGCAGCGGCAGCGACTTCATCAGGCACAGCATGGTGGCCAGCGCCACCCCGGCAATGCAGAGGAAGGTGATGCGCCAACCCAGCGCTTCACCCACCACGCGGCCCAGCGGGATACCCAGGACCATGGCCAGGGTGGTGCCGGTGGCCAGCAGGCCCAGCGCCTTGGCCTGTTGGCCTGGCGGCGCCACCCGTACCGCCAGCGAGGCAGTGATGGCCCAGAACACCGCATGCGCCAGGGCAATGCCGATACGGCTGACCAGCAACATGGCAAAGCTCTGCGACAACCACGACAGCAAGTGGCTGACAATGAACACCAGGAACACGAACAGCAGCAGGCGCCGCCGCTCGATGTTGCGGGTCAGCAGCATCATCGGCAACGAGGCCAGCGCCACCACCCAGGCGTAGATGGTCAGCATCAGGCCCACCTGGGCAGTGCTCATGTCGAAGCTGCGGCCAATGTCGCTAAGCAACGCCACCGGGACGAACTCGGTGGTGTTGAAGATGAAGGCCGCCAGGGCCAGGGCAATGACGCTCAGCCAGCTGCCGCTGCCCGCCGTGGGCGGCATGTGGGTGGGTGTGGGTCCGTTCATGGGTGGAAACCGCTTCTCCGCAGACAAGGCAACAGGTCGCACGCCAGCCACCCGCTTGCAGGGGTGTCGACGCACGCTTTGTTATTGATAGGAATGCCCGGCATGGTACGCGTCAAGCCGGGGCCTCACAACCGCGAGGCAGGCAGAAGGAGTACCATGCGCGCTTTGTAAGAAACGCGTGTGCAACAAGGAGCCCGATCCGCTCATGGACAAGCAGCACCCCCAGCAGCAATGGCAGCAGGCGGTTACCACCTATGCCCAGGCCGTCAACGACTATGTCGCGCAGGGCCGTGCGCAAGGCTGGGATGACCTCGAAGCGCCGCAGGCACCGGCCACCGGGCACCTGCTCGACGCCTGGCTGACCGCCTTGCAGCTGGCCAACCGCCCGGGCGTCGACGAGCAGCAGCGCCAGGCCTTTCGCGAGGCCTGGCCGCCTGCACATCAACCCTTGATACCTTTGCTTGAAGAACACGGCCAAGGGATCAGCAACGTCCTGCTGCTGGATGACGGCAGCCTGCTGGCCCGCATCGGCATGCCATGTGATAAAGGCCAGGTGGTGCGCATCGACCGCCACGGAGTGACCCCGGTGATCGGCATCGACCACTTTGGCCGCTGCCCGGCGCGCCGCTACTTCGCCCTGGCCAATGCCGAGGGCGTGCGCGTGACCGATGGCTGGGGCGGCCCGCAGGTGCAGCGCCTGGCCTGGCCGACCGGGTTGGAGGGATTGCCGCCAGGCTACCCGTTCGAGCCGTTCGACCTACCGCCCACGCCGACCACGCTGATCCCTTTCCCGGATGGCCAGCGGGTGCTGCTGGTGAGTGCCGAGGGTATCTTCCTGCTGACTGCTCAATGCGCAACCCGCCTGCTGCCGCACCAGGCTCGGGTGCTCGACGAGTTGGCCGAAGGCACCGACCCGGACGACATCAACCTGGGGCTGAGCATGGAACATGGCGCAGTGTCGCCAGATGGCCAATTGATCGTGGTGGGTGAGCAAGGCAGCCGGCATCGGGTGCTGGACGACCAGCTCAGGCCGCTGGCAGAAATCGGCCCGGGCAGCGAGTACCCGCACTTTGCGCTGTTCAACCGTGCGGGGGACCAGCTGATCCTCAATGCCTGCCATTTCTACAGTGGCGCCACGCTGGCGGTAAGGGTGGCCGACTTGCCGGGGTTGGATACCGATTTCTACAGCCAGGACCCGCGTACACCGCTGGTACAGGATGGCGCGCGGGTGTATGCCGGGGTGGCGCGTGCTGGCGAGTATATCGTCGGGGATGCCTATGGCTACCTGCGCGCGTTTGGCGAGGATGGCACGGAGCATTGGCAGCATTACCTGGGGTCGACCATCAGTGCGATGGATATCAGTGCCGACGGGCGTACGCTGGTGGCGGCGAGCCATGCGGGGATAGTGTCGGTGATTGCCCTGGACAGCGGGCGGCCTGCATGGCAGATCGGGACCGGGGCACATGGCGAGGTGCGGCGGTGGTTGTTCTGGAAAGGCTGGGACAGGGCGATGGCCTGGTAACCGGTCCAGCATCTTTGTTGCCTGATCTGGCCTCTTCGCGGGTAAACCCGCTCCTACAGGGGACGCAACAAATTTCAGAATCTGTGCTGTCCTTGTAGGAGCGGGTTTACCCGCGAAGAGGCCGGTACAGGCAACCGATCAATCAGCCCTGCAAAGTGGCCATGTCGATCACGAACCGGTACTTCACATCACCGGCAATCATCCGCTCATACGCCTGGTTGATATTGCGGATATCGAGCATCTCGATATCGCAACGGATATCGTGCTCGGCACAGAAGTCCAGCACCTCCTGGGTCTCGGCAATACCACCAATCAACGACCCCGCCAGCACCCGGCGCTTCAGCACCAGGTTGGCCGCATGCACCGCCGGGTCGATCGGCTCGATCAGGCCGACCAGAATATGCACACCATCGAACTTCAGCGTTTCCAGGTACGGGTTGAGGTCGTGCTGCACCGGAATGGTGTCGAGCAGGAAATCGAAACGCCCGGCTGCTGCGCGCATCTGCTCGGCATCGGTGGACACGATCACATGGTCGGCACCCTGGCGGCGGGCTTCTTCGGCCTTGGCCTGCGAACGGGTGAACAAGGTCACTTCGGCACCCAGGGCCTTGGCCAGCTTGATACCCATGTGGCCCAGGCCACCCATGCCGAGAATGCCAACCTTGTGGCCCGGGCCGACGCCGTGGTGCTTGAGTGGCGAATAGGTGGTGATACCGGCGCACAGGATCGGCGCGGCGCTGGCCAGGTCCATGCCGGCCGGGATGCGTACCACGAAGTGCTCGCTGACCACGATGCTGCTGGAGTAGCCACCCATGGTGTTGCTGCCGTCAACCCGGTCCGGGGTGGCGTAGGTCATGGTCGGGCCTTCCAGGCAGTATTGCTCCAGGTCCTTGGCACAGGCCTCGCAGTGACGGCAGGAGTCGACCATGCAGCCGACGCCAACCAGGTCACCGACCTTGTGGGCGGTTACCTGGGCGCCCACCGCCGTAACCCGGCCGATGATCTCGTGGCCAGGCATCAGTGGGTACACGGCAATGCCCCACTCGTTGCGCGCCTGATGGATGTCGGAGTGGCACACGCCGCAGTACAGGATCTCGATGGCGACGTCGTCCGCACGTGGGCTGCGGCGCTCGAAGGTCATGGGGGCCAGGGGGCTGGTGGGGGTTTGGGCGGCGTAACCAATGGCGGTGTACATGCAGGGCCTCGTAGTGGAAGTGAAACGATTCAGGCGGCGCATTCTGCGCGCCATCGCGCCCCTCGCCCACGGCTGATCCTCCGGCATGCATGCCTGATTCTCCGAACATGCCATCCAGCATCTGGCGCCGCACCTCCAATCTGCGATGATTAAGCTGTCTGATTCTCTGCCCCTGGTTCACCATGCAACTGACCCGCCACGTCGACGCCAATGCACCGCTTTGCGCGCTGATCCGCAGCCTCGCCACGCGCCCCGGCTTTGTGCCCACGCACCTACCCCAGGTGCAGGTGCTGAGCTGGGACCACTATGTGGCCAGCAGCCCGCAAATCTACGAACCCAGCCTGATGATCCTGGCCCAGGGCAGCAAGCTCGCGCGCCTGGGGCCGCGTACCTTGGAGTACGGTGCCGGGCATTACCTGGTGCAGGCGTTGTCGGTGCCGTTCATGTGCGAAACCTTCGCCACCCCTGAAGCGCCCTTGCTCGGCGTGGCGGTGGACATCGACCGTGCTGTGCTGGGTGAACTGGTACAGAGCATGGACCTGGCGCCAGACGTTGCAGTGCAGGCACAAACACCGCAGTCGATGACCTCGGCGGCGCTGGATGCGCCGATGCGGGAAAGCGTGGAGCGGCTGCTGCGCTGCCTGCAGGACCCGCTGGACGCCAGGGTACTGGGCCCAGCGCGGGTACGTGAGGTGCTGTATACCGCACTGCGCGGCCCGCAGGCCGGTGTGTTGCGAGCGTTGGTAGAGCAACAGGGGCATTTCGCTCGCATTGGCGCCGCCCTCGCCCACCTGCGCGAGCACTACACCGAGCCGCTGAGCGTTGAAGCACTGGCCGCACGGGCCAACATGAGCGTTTCGACCTTCCATGAACACTTCAAGCGCTGCACCGACATGGCGCCGATGCAGTACCTCAAGCGCCTGCGGTTGCTGAAGGCGCAACAGATGCTGATTGGCGAAGGCCTGGGAGTGGCCCAGGCCGCGCACCGGGTGGGGTACCAGAGCACATCGCAGTTCAGCCGCGAGTACAAACGCCAGTTCGAGCGCAGCCCGGGGGATGAGTTGCCATATCAAAGCTTACCGGTTTAGCCCCTTAAGGCCGCGTGCGATTTTGCAGGAGCAGCCCTGTGGGAGCGGGTTCACCCGCGAAGAATCCAACACGGTGGATGGCACCGGCTTTGCCGGTGTTCGCGGCTAAAGCCCACACAGGGTCAGAGTCAATGCAAAAGCGGCCACTGTGCCAACGGCCAATATGCACCCTTGCGCGACTCGTACAACGTGAAGTGGCGGGCAGCGAGGTAAAACTCCGGCGCGCTGCTGGCTTCTGGCGGCTGGCCACGGTAATCCCTGGACAGCGTCAAGTGCGGGCGATACTCACGGTTGGCCGCTTCCACTCCCAACGGCAGCAGCGCCTGCTGCAAGCCGTACACCAGTTGCAACAGGGGCTGCGGTGTCTGCCGCGCCTCCAGTACCAGGGCACTGGCGCGCCGCCACACCTGCAAACGGTCGAGCAACAGCCGCGGTGCCGTGGCCGGCAGCGCCAGTTGGTCGACAGCCGCGCATATTGCTGGCACCTGGGCAGCATCCACATCGCCGAGGAACAGCAACGTCACATGAAAGTTGGCCGCCGGCACCGGTTTGCCGTTGCGCAGGTTCAGGTCGCGCCGCCACTGGGCCAAAGCGCGGCGCTGGGCATCGCTGACCGGTAAGGCGAAGAACAACCGCTTGAACGGCGTACCGCTGGTGTGCAGATCCTGAACCATGTGAACTCCTGGGCGTGAATCGTTTGCGCAAGTCTGTAGGGTATTACACCTAAGTCGCCCCGCCGTTTCGTAACAATAAGTACAAACTGCGCCCATGATTGTTTATGCTCGGGGGCTTATGCCATGGCGCATGGCCATTTTTCGACAAGTAAACGTCCATGAAAATTGCACTCGTACTCCTCTTCGTCCTCTCGATCGCCTATGTTCACCTGCGCGGTCGGGTGCGCCACAAGCTGACCCGCCAGCTGGGCGACCACTCAAGCTTCCTGGCACCGATCAACAGCTTTCTGTATCTGTTTTCCAAGCACCCGGCCAAGCCTTACCTGCCGGTAGAGGCCTTCCCCGAACTGAAGCCGCTGCAGGACCATTGGCAGGAGATCCGCGAGGAAGGCCGCCAGCTGCTGCACGTGGGCGAAATCAAGAAGTCCGAGAACTACGATGACGTCGGTTTCAACTCGTTCTTCAAGACCGGCTGGAAGCGCTTTTACCTGAAGTGGTACGGCGAAAGCCACCCATCGGCGATGGCCCTGTGCCCACGCACCACCGAGTTGCTGCAAGGCATCGGCACGGTCAAGGCGGCCATGTTCGCCACCCTGCCGCCAGGCGCCAAGCTGGTGCGCCACCGTGACCCGTATGCCGGTTCGTACCGCTACCACCTGGGCCTGGACACACCGAACGACGACGGTTGCTATATCGACGTGGACGGCGAGAAGTACTCGTGGCGCGATGGCGAGGGCGTGGTCTTCGATGAAACCTACATCCACTACGCAGCCAACACCACCGAGCACAACCGCATCATCCTGTTCTGCGACGTCGAACGCCCGCTCAAGTACCGCTGGGCAACCGCGTTCAACCGCTGGTTCAGCCGCAATGTAATGGCCGCCGCCGCCGCGCCCAATGATGCCAGCGACAAGACCGGAGGCATCAACCGGCTGTTCACCCGCATCTACAAGATCCGCGAACGCGGCAAGGCGCTGAAGAAGCGCAACCGCATGCGCTACTACCTGGAGAAGTGGGCAGTGGTTGCGGCGTTGGTGCTGGTGTTCATCTACATCTGATGGCTGTACGCAATCCATGCAGGAGCGGCTGTAGGAGCGGCTTTAGCCGCGAACACCGGCGCAGCCGGTGCCATCCACCGCGTCGCCCGCTTCGCGGGTAAACCCGCTCCCACAGGTACTGCGCTGGCTTCGAGTTCACGCAGTACCCTGTGCACACCCACCAAAGTACAAGCCTCACACCTGCCACTCTTCGACTAGCCTGAAAGCTCCACTCGCAACCACCCCAAGGTGAAGACGATGAGCATGATGGACTGGGACGCCTACCGTAAGCAGTTGATGGCCGGCATCGGCGATCTCAAGCAACTGTCACCCGACACCGTGGCCGGCTACATGACCGCCAGCGGTGCCGGGGCCAAGACCAACCACCTGGACGCCAAGACCCGCGAGCTGATCTCCCTGGCCGTGGCCGTGACCACCCGCTGCGACGGCTGCATTGCCGTGCATTCGCAGCAGGCGGTCAAGCATGGCGCCAGCCGCGAGGAAATTGCCGAGGCCCTCGGCGTGGCCGTGGCGATGAACGCCGGTGCCGCGCTGGTCTACTCGGCGCGGGCCATGGATGCAGTAGGCAAGGCCAACGGCTGAGCACAAACGGCGTCGCCGCCCTTGCGCGACGGCGCCGCGCCACCCAGACTGGGCGGCTTAGCACGCGCAGGAACCCGCATGATCCACATTCGCCCCATGACGCCCGAAGACTTCGAACGCTTCTGGCCTACCTTCCAGGCCGTTGTCCAGGCCCGTGAAACCTACGCTTTCGACCCGGCCCTGAGCTTTGAACAGGCCCGCCAGCTGTGGCTGGAGCTGCCATTGCACACGCTGCTGGCAGAAGAGGATGGCGAGCTGCTGGGTTCGTATTACCTCAAGGCCAATGCCGCCGGGCCGGGCGCGCACGTGGGTAATTGCGGCTACATGGTCTGCGAACAGGCGCGTGGCCGGGGCGTGGCGCGCTTGATGTGCGAGCATTCGCAGAAGCTGGCACGCCAGGAGGGCTTTCTGGCCCTGCAGTTCAATTCGGTGGTAGCCAGCAATGAAGTGGCAGTGGCGCTGTGGCACAAGCTGGGCTTCGAAACCGTCGGCCGCTTGCCCAAGGCCTATCGCCATGCCCGCCTGGGGCTGGTGGACTGCCTGGTGATGTACAAGTGGCTGGCGGATGAGCCGGTGGTGGAGAAGCCGCCGCTGCTGATTGGGCGCAAGAACATCGAGGCGCGGGTTTCGCGGCGGCGCGGGCGCTGATTTTCTGAGGCAGGCCCGGCCTATTCGCGGGTAAACCCGCTCC
This sequence comes from Pseudomonas sp. NPDC089392, assembly GCF_044749595.1. Lineage (NCBI taxonomy): Bacteria > Pseudomonadati > Pseudomonadota > Gammaproteobacteria > Pseudomonadales > Pseudomonadaceae > Pseudomonas > Pseudomonas sp. NPDC089392. The sequence goes on along the minus strand of NZ_JBIVIF010000026.1, from coordinate 58,709 downwards.
TACACCCAGAGGCCTTTGATATTCCTGTGGGAGCGGGCGAGCCCGCGAAGTGGCCAGGCCTGCCTACTACTCCCCCATCACCCCTGCAAATTTGACCCACCCGCATTTCAATGGTCAGATGCGCGCCAGTTTCAGGTGTCCTGCGCCGCCGCGCGCAGGGTGAAACGGGAAGCCGGTGCGTCGTGTTACCCACGACAAGTCCGGCGCTGCCCCCGCAACGGTAAGCGAGCGAGCCCTTCGAGATACCACTGTGCACACGCATGGGAAGGTGAAGGTTTCATGCCCCTCGCAAGCCCGGAGACCGGCCTGAAGCGTCACTTGGCAACCCGCGGTGGGCGGGCGCAGGCCGGTATCCGTGCGCGCGCCTGCCTGTACGGAACGCCTCCTTTGCGTGTTTTCCACCGGGATCCAATCATTCCTGCAGCAGTGGAACGACATGTCCCGTATGTTCAAGCTTCACCCCCTGGCGGCCTGCCTGGCCGTCGCCCTGCCGGCCTTGGCCGATGACCGTGATCCACAGCCCCTGGCCCTGCCTTCCACGGCCATCACCGATACCTTCGACAGCCGCGACATCAATCTGGCCACGCCGACCCAGGCCGGCTCGCGCCTTGGCCTCAGTGCCTTGGAAACACCGGCCAGCACCAGCAGCATCAGCGCCGAGCAGATCCAGCAGCGCAACAACCTCACCGTGCAGGACGCGGTGACCCGTTCGCCGGGCATCACCTTTGTCGGCTCCCCGGGCGATGGCGGTACAGGCTTGTCCGCTCGCGGCTTTGCCGGCCACAGCTCGGTGATGACACTGTTCGACGGCGCCCGCCTGTTCACCGGTGCCGGCACCCAGACGTTCCCGGTCGACCCGTGGATGGTCGAGCGCATCGACGTGATTCGCGGCCCGGCCTCGGTGCTGTACGGTGAAGGTGCCACCGGCGCGGTAATCAATGTGATCCCGAAAAAGCCGTTTGCCGGCGAGGTGCGCAACCACCTGCGCCTGGGCTACGGCTCGTGGGACCGCCAGCAGCTGGGGCTGGACAGCGGCGGCAGCCTCAGTGAACGCCTCAGCTACCGCCTGACACTGAACCAGCAGGCCGGCAACGGCTGGGTAGACCGCACCACCTCGCGTAGCCTGGCCCTGAGTGCCGCGCTGCGCTTCGATGCCAGTGACGACCTCAGTTTCACCCTGGCCCATGACCGCGGTGAGGCACAGCCTGCCAACTACTACGGCACCCCGCTGATCGACGGCCACTACCGCAGCAGCCTGCACAAGAAAAACTATAACGTGCAGAACGACGTACAGCGTTACGACGACGAGTGGACCAGGCTGACCACCGACTGGGCGCTGAACGACCACGTCAGCGCCAGCAACCAGCTGTACTACATCAAGAGCCGCCGCCACTGGCGCAATGCCGAGAACTACGACTGGGATGCCGAACACCAGCAGCTACAGCGCGGCAGCTACCTGGAAATCAAGCACAACCAGGAGCAGTTCGGCGACCGCCAGACGTTCACTTTCGACCACACGCTGTTCGGCCTGGCCAGCAAGACCGTGCTCGGCACGGAGTACAACAAGGTGCGTTTCAACGTCGACAGCAACGCCCCCTACGATGATGTCGGCGGCGACTACATCGACCCGTGGCAACCACAGCCGGGCGGGTTCCACAGTGCCTCGCCGTTGCGCCCGCAAACCCTGTCCACCACCCACAGCTTTGCCCTGTTCGCCGAAAACCGTCTGCAGTTGAGCGAGCGGCTGTCACTGGTAACCGGCGTGCGCCGCGACCAGCACCACATCGACCGCGACAACCTGACCGACGACAGCCGCAGCGACCGCAGCCTGCAAGGTGGCAACTGGCGCGTCGGGCTGGTGTTTGCGGTTACCGACGACCTGTCGCTGTATGGCCAGTACTCCACCAGCGAGGACGGGGTCGACAATCTGATCAGCCTCAGCCCGAGCCAGATGCACTATGACCTGACAGAAGCGAAGCAGACCGAGGTCGGACTCAAGCAGCGCTTCTGGGAGGGCCGTGGCGAATGGACCTTGGCGGCCTACCACATCGTCAAGAAGAAGCTGCTGGTGGCCGACCCGATCACCCACGAGCCGCAACAGGCCGGCCAGCAGACCTCCGACGGCCTGGAGGCAACCCTGGAGCTGGCGCTGGCTCACCAGTGGCAGGTGTCGGCCAACGCATCGCTGGTGCGCGCCAGGTATGACGACTTCGCCGAAATGGTCGGCGGTGTTGCGCAGGACCGCGCGGGCAACCGGCCGGTCAACGTGCCGCGGCGTACCGCCAACCTGTGGCTGAGCAAAGGCTTCGGGCAGCAAGTAGAGGCCGGCATTGGCGCGCGCTATGTGGATGAGCGCTATGCCGATACCGCCAATACCCAGAGCGCCCCCGGATACACCGTGGTAGATGCCAACATCGGCTGGCAGGTGTTACCGGATGTGCGGCTGGGGTTGCAATTGAACAACCTGTTCGACCGTGAGTATGTGCAGTCGGCGTTCAGCGGGCAGCAGTGGCTGATGGGGATGCCACGGTCGTACTTTGCGACGGTGGATTACAGCTTCTGACCTGAGCCGGCCTGTGCCGGCCTCTTCGCGGGTAAACCCGCTCCTACAAAGGACAGCGTCTATCTCAATGCCTGTGCTGTACCTGTGTAGGAGCGGGTTTACCCGCGAAAGGGCCGGCACAGGCAAACACAAAAACCGCTACCAACCCCTCACCATTTAGTTATAAGATAACGTTTCACTTGACATCAATTCCCATCAGCGACCCTCCATGACAAGCGCCAGCGCCACCCCTACCCTGCTTACCCAGCGCCTGCAGAGCATCGATGCCCTGCGCGGCCTGGTAATCCTGTTCATGCTCCTGGACCACGTCCGCGAGACCTTCTTCCTGCACCGCCAGGTCAGCGACCCGATGGCCATCGACACCACCGAGCCGGCGCTATTCGTCAGCCGCACCCTGGCCCACCTGTGTGCGCCGGTGTTCGTCCTGCTGACCGGCCTGTCGGCCTGGCTTTACGGCGAGAAACACCAAGGCCGTGGCGATGTTTCGGCGTTCCTGTTCAAGCGCGGGCTGTTCCTGGTGGTGCTGGAGTTCACCCTGGTCAACTTCGCCTGGACCTTCCAGTTGCCGCCCAGCGTGATCTACCTGCAAGTGATCTGGGCCATCGGCGTCAGCATGATCGCCCTGTCGCTGCTGGTATGGCTGCCACGCGCCGCGCTCCTGGCCCTGGGGGCGGTCATCATCGCTGGTCACAACCTGCTCGATGGCCTGCACTTTGGTGTGGAATCGGCGCTGCACGTACCGTGGGCGATCCTGCATGACCGAGGCTGGCTGGCGTTCTCCGAAAACCTGCGGCTGCGCACGTCCTACCCGGTGCTGCCGTGGATCGGTGTCATCGCCCTGGGTTACGGCCTGGGCCCCTGGTTCACCCGTGGCAGCGAGGCCGACCAACGCCAGCACCGCCTGCTACTGGCGGGGCTGCTCGCGCTGTTGGGCTTTGTCGTACTGCGCATGCTCAACGGCTACGGTGAAGCGCCGTGGAGCGGTTACCCAACCTTCACGCAAACCCTGATGAGTTTCTTCAACATCACCAAATACCCACCTTCGCTGCTGTTCCTGGCGCTGACCCTGGGCTGTGGCCTGCTGTTACTGCGCGCCTTCGAGCGTGCCGGCCAGGCGCGCTGGATCAGCGCCCTGGCAGTATTCGGTGCGGCACCGATGTTCTTCTACCTGCTGCACCTGTATGTACTGAAGCTGCTGTACCTGGCCTGCGTGGCGCTGTTCGGCCGCAACCATGGCGACTACTTCGGCTTCGATGGCATTGCTGCAGTGTGGCTGGGCGCCGTGCTGCTGGCGGTGTCGCTGTACCTGCCAGTGCGCTGGTTCGCCCAACTGAAGCAGCGCCGCCGCGACATCGGCTGGCTGAAGTACTTCTGAAAAGCGTTTTCACCCGGCGGCGCGATGGTCTACCATGCGGGCCGCCGGTTTCCACCACGGAATTAATAGGGAATCCCGGGCCCGTCCTTTCGGGCCAATCGGAACTGCCCCCGCAACTGTAGGTGCCGAGCCTGCTCCATCAATGCCACTGGGTGTAACTGCCCGGGAAGGCCGGAGCCGGGCCGTGACGCACCAGTCAGGAGACCTGCCGGCCTACATTCACCAACCGGCGGGGTGTCCGGGATTGGCCATCAGTGTTGCCCCTGCAGCCAGCGGGGGCTCGGCGATGCCTGTCCGTGCGTTCCTCACCAGAACTGTCCGATAGGAGATCGCCCCGCATGCTACCCCGCTTCGCCACCCTGCTCGCCGGCCTCGGCCTCACCGGCCTGGCCCAGGCCGCCGCTACCCAATACCCGCTCACGGTCGACAACTGCGGCAAACCGCAGACCTTCGCCCAGGCGCCGCAGCGCGCCGTCACCATCGGCCAGGCCGGTACCGAGATGCTCTATGCACTGGGCCTGGGCGACAAGCTGTCGGGCACCTCGCTGTGGTTCAACAACGTGTTGCCCGAGTACCGGGCAGTAAACGCCAAGGTACCGCGCCTGGCCGACAATGACCCAAGCTTTGAGGCTGTAGTGGGCAAGCGTCCGCAACTGGTGACCGTACAGTTCGAATGGATGGTCGGCGCCCAAGGCGTGGTCGGCACCCGCGAGCAGTTCGATGAGCTGAAGATCCCCACCTACCTGCTGCCCTCGGACTGCGAAGGCAAGGACAACCTGGTCGGTGCCGACGGCACCCGGCTGCAGGCGTTCCAGGTAGGCAGCATCTACAAAAGCGTCAGCCAGCTGGCCGAAATCTTCGACGTGCAGGCGCGCGGCACGGCGCTGAACGCCGAGCTCAAAGGCCGCCTGGACAGCGCCAAGGCGCAACTGGCCGGCAAGGACCTGTCGGCCACTTCGGCACTGTTCTGGTTCTCCAGCGCCGACCTCGACATCGACCCGTATGTGGCGGGCCGCCAGGGTGTCGCCGATTTCATGCTGCGCACCCTCGGCGTGCGCAATGTGGTCGAGTCCAGCGAAGAGTGGCCAACCGTAGGCTGGGAAACTCTGGCCAAGGCCAACCCGACCTGGCTGATCATCGCCCGCATGGACCGCCGCCGCTTCCCCGCCGACGACTACCAGAAGAAGCTGGAATTTCTGCGCAGCGACCCGGTCACGCGCAACATGGACGCGGTGAAGCACGACCGTATCATCATCCTCGACGCCGACGCCATGCAGGCCGGCATCCGCCTGTTCCGCGGCGTGCAGACACTGTCAGCCGCCTTCGCCAGTGGTAAAGCAGCCCAGTGATGATTCGCCTGTTACCCTGCATTGCGCTTGCCCTGGCAGCCCTGTTGGCCGCCCTGCTGGCCGGTACCGCCATCGGCGAAACCAACCTGTCGCCCAGCGTGGTCGGCCAGGTGCTGGCCAACCACCTGTGGCAGGCCGGCTACCCGGTCGACCCGATCGACGCCGGCATCGTCTGGAACTACCGCCTGACCCGCACCCTGGTCGCAGCGGCCTGCGGTGCTGGCCTGGCCACCTGCGGCGTGATCCTTCAGGCGCTGTTGCGCAACCCCTTGGCCGAGCCTTACCTGCTGGGCTTGTCTGCCGGCGCCTCGACCGGCGCGGTACTGGTTGGCCTGCTGGGCGTGGGCAGCCTGGCCTTGAGCATGTCCGCCGGGGCCTTCATCGGCGCCGTGGCCGCATTCGCTCTGGTGCTGGTGCTGGCCCGCGCGGCTGGGCCCAGCAGCAACAACGCCCAGGTGATCCTCGCCGGTATCGCTGGCTCGCAATTGTTCAACGCCTTGACCGCGTTCCTGATCACCAAGTCGGCCACCGCCGAGCAGGCGCGCGGTATCCTGTTCTGGCTGCTGGGCAACCTTAGCGGCGTGCGCTGGCCTTCGGTGTGGCTGGCCGTGCCGGTGGTGCTGTTCGGCTTGCTGGTGTGCCTGTGGTATCGCCGCGCGCTGGATGCGTTCACCTTCGGCACCGATTCGGCGGCCTCGCTGGGCATCCCGGTGCGGCGCACCCAGTTACTGCTGATCAGTTGCGCGGCGCTGGTGACGGCAGTGATGGTGTCCATCGTCGGCGCCATCGGTTTTGTCGGGCTGGTGATCCCGCATGCCCTGCGCCTGCTACTCGGCTCCGGGCACAGCCGCCTGCTACCCGCCAGCGCGCTGGGTGGGGCGCTGTTCCTGATTGCCGCTGACATCCTTTCGCGCACGCTGATCACCGGCCAGGTGATCCCGGTAGGGGTGGTTACCGCGCTGATCGGCGCACCGGTCTTCGCGCTGATTCTGGTCAGCCGTCGGGGGCGCCCATGACGGTCATGACCGCAGTACAGATTCCGCCATTGAGCTGCCAGGGCCTGAGCCTGCAACTGGCCGGCAATAGCGTGCTCAGCGATATCGACCTCAGCGTTGTTGCCGGTGAAACCCTCGGCATCGTCGGCCCCAACGGTTCTGGCAAATCCTCACTGCTGAAGTTGCTGGCGGGCCTACGCAAGCCAGCCTGCGGTAGCGTGCAGCTGCTGGGCGAACCACTGGCACAAATGCCCCGCCGCCGTGTTGCCCAGGCCTTGGCGCTGGTGGAGCAGCAGGCCGACACCCTCGATGCGATCAGCGTGTTCGACGCCGTTGCCTTGGGCCGCACGCCGTGGCTCTCGGCGCTGGCACCGTTCGCCAAGGAAGACCGCGAAATCGTCGAGCAAGCCCTGGCCGACCTCGATGCCTTGCACCTGCGCACGCGCCTGTGGGGCTCGCTGTCCGGTGGCGAGCGCCAGCGCGTGCACATCGCCCGCGCCCTGGCGCAGCGGCCGCAGGTGCTGCTGCTGGACGAGCCGACCAACCACCTGGACATCCAGCACCAGCTGAGCCTGTTGCAACAAGTGCAGGCCTTGCCGGTGACCACCCTGGTGGCCCTGCACGACCTCAACCAGGCGCTGACCTGCGACCGCGTCGCGGTGCTCGACAAAGGCCGCCTGGTCGCCCTCGGCAAACCGTGCGAGGTGCTTACCCCCGAGCGCCTGCTGAGCACCTTCGGCGTCCACGCCCGCTATCTCACCGACCCATTCGACGGCGCGCGCATCCTGCGTTTCCGCGCCCCCTGAACCAGGAAGTTCTGCCCATGCTGTTGCGCCCTGCCGCCCTGCTGCTTGCCAGCGCCCTGCATGCCCCGGCTGCGCTGGCCGACGCTGCCCAGTCGCACAGCAACGGTTTTATCGAAGATGGCAGCTGGAGCATCCTCAATCGCAGCGTGTTCGACCAGCGCGACTACAAGCACGGCGGGCGCAACAGCGCTGCGCGCAATGCCTACAAGCCGCGCAGCGAGCGTAATGGCATGGCCGAAGAATGGGCTTATGGCTTGATGGGCACCTTCCAGTCCGGTTTCACCCAAGGGCTGATCGGTGTCGGGGTTGATGCCCACGCCTATCAGGGCGTGCAACTCGACAGTGGCGGTGGGCGCGCAGGCAAAGCGCGCCTGCTCGGGGTCGATAATGACGGGCACCCGAAAAACGAATACAGCCGCGCCGGCGCGGCGCTGAAACTGCGCATGTCCAATACCGTGCTGTCCTACGGTGAACAACGGGTCAAGACCCCGGTGTTCAGCTCCTCCGACAGCCGCCTGCTGCCCGAGACCGCCACCGGCTTTTTCCTCACCAGCAACGAATTCGACACGCTCAAGCTGGTGGCCGGGCACTTCAACGAAAGCACCGACCGCAACGCCTCCAGCCATGACCAGGGCTTTGTGGTGAACTACTCCAACGGCCGCCAGGGCAACAGCTTCGACCTGGCCGGTGCAGTGTGGAACCCAAGCGCCGCCTTCAGCGGCAGCCTGTATACCTCACGCTACGAGGACAGCTGGAACCAGCACTACCTGGGCAGCACCCTCAGCCATGCGCTGGATGACCAGCGCAGCGTAAGCCTGGACCTCAACCTGTACCGCACCAGCGACACCGGCAAGGCGCTGTCCGGGCGTATCGATAACACCACCTGGAGCCTGGTCTCGCGCTACAACCAGGGGCCACACGGCTTCAGCCTGGGCTGGCAGCAAGTGCACGGCAACACGCCATTCGACTACGTGACGCGGGGGGCGATTTACATTGCCAACGCGGTGCAGATGTCGGACTTCAACGCACCGAACGAAAAGTCGTGGCAGGCACGTTATGACCTGAACATGGGCGCCTACGGGGTACCGGGGTTGAACCTGACGGCGTTGTATGTGCGCGGGTTCGATATCGATGGCACGCATGTCGACCCTGATGGCGGGTATGCGTATCTGGGCTATGGCAAGGGGGGCAAGCACTGGGAACGCGACCTGGAGGCACGCTATGTGGTGCAGAGTGGCAAGGCCAGGGGCACCACGTTCTCGCTGAGGCATAACGTGCATCGCGGCAACACAGCGCAGGCGGAGCTGGATGGGGACCAGATTCGGTTGGCGGTGGATTGGCCGTTATCGGGTGGGTTCTGATAGACCGCGTTGCCGGGGTTGGGGCTGCTTTGCAGCCCATTCGCGGCACAAGGCCGCTCCCACAAGAGACCCGCTTACACTGACCCTGTGGGAGCGGCCTTGCGTCGCGAATGGGCCGCATAGCGGCCCCATGGTCTGTCAGGCAACCGAGCTGCCAGCAGGCAGCAACCCCCACTCGATCCGCTCCTGCGCACTCATCGCCGCCACCACCTGGGCAAACGTGCGATCCAGCTCTGAGCTGACATTGCCAAATACCCTGTAATTGGTCAGCAAATAGCGCTTCACCGCCCTCGGCCAACGGCGTTCCTTGTGCGCCGCATTGATGATGCCTTTGGCGTCATGGTAGGTCGCCCCACGCCACAGTTCTATCAACCTTTTTTCAAAATCAGCAAAGGTCCACAGGTCAGTGCGGTCTTCGAATTCATCCAGCAGTTTGAGTTTGTACAGGGCCATGTATGGCATCGTGAGCCTCCCTTGGGTGCATTGAAAATCCGTGCACGGTCAAAGGTATGCAAGCTGGCCGGGGTTTTAAATGAACACGTCGATCACGCCAGAACTATCGTTGTAGGCGCTTTCCTACAGGTCAGCGCAATCGTAACTGCATGTGCGTGGTCTGCCAGAGCGGGTCCGGTTCCACATCCACCACCGCAAACCCTTGCCGTTCCCAGAACGCAATCGCACCCGGCAGAAACGGATGCGTATGCAGGTACAGGCAGCCGATGCCCGCCTGCACCGCGCGCTCGCGCAATGCACTGAACAACGCCGCTGCCAGGCCATGCCTGCGGTAGGCCGGCAGCACGAACAGGCGCACCACTTCGACCACCTGCTCAGCGTGATAATCAAGTTGGGAAAAACGGTGGTCATAGGGCAGGTAACCGATCACCGCGACCAGTCGCCCGCCATCGCGGGCCTCCAGGAAGCAGCCCTCACCCTCCAGGTAGGTTTCGGCGAATTGTGCCAGGTCACGCGGCAACGGCGCGTTGGCGAGCATCGGGAACAGCTGGCGACGGGCGCTGTCGACAAACGCCAGCACTTCGGCAGTGGCATCGCGTGTCACAGGTTGCAGAGTCCAGTTCGGCATCAGGCAGTTGGCAATGGTTGGGAGGCCAAGGTTCTACCGCAGCGGGCCGCTCAAGGCAAATCACGGGGCTCGTCGTGGCCTGGCGTACATCGGTATAATCGGCAGTCGTCACTGCCCGACCAGGCCACGCCATGCCTCGCTTCCAGAAGTTGCTGTTACCGCTGTTGCTGATTGCCGCCCTCACCGCCTGCGACCAGAAACCCTCCCGTGAAGAACAGATCCTCGCCCAGCTGCCGCTGCAGGATGCCTACACGCACAACATCGAACGCATGGCCGAGCTGCTCGGCCGCACGCACCCGCAGCTGTCGCAAGCCACCATCCAGAATGTGCTGCGCAAGCACCTGACGGTCGAGGACCAGCGCCAGGACCTGTTCCGCCTGTACAGCGAAAAGAACTTCAGCGACGCCGAGTTCGCCACCATCGTCGCCGCCACCCAGGACCCGGCCAAGGCCCGCGCCCTGGAAGACACGGAGGACGGCAAGCGCCTGAGCGAAAAGCTCACTGCCCTGATGCGCGAGACTGCCCGCGACGTGAAGGTGCAGGCCCTGGTCGAGCAGCGCATGCAGCAGGTGGAAGACGAGCTTGACGCGCTGGATAAGGCAGGCTCTTGAACGTGGCCAGCAAGGTCACTCCCATTTCGTAGCCCTCTTTCGATCACCCGAGGTCAGGATTGCCACACGCCAAGCACGGATTGCGCCTGGATCTACGTACACTCATTCTGGTGCTGTGCGCCCTTACCGCCGTGGTCATGCTGTGCGCCAGCTATTTCGCCAGCTACCGGGTACAGCGCCAATTGCTGATAGACAACGCCCTGGAAACCAACCGGGTGTATGCGACCAAGCTGGCCAGCATCACCGAGTCCTTCATCGCCAGTGCCTTGCAGCAACTGGCCTTCAGCGCCAGGGTCCAGGGCCGACAGCTGAGCGACGCCGCTGCACTGCAGGAGGAGACCGACCGCGTGCTGGGCCAGAGCATGGCCTTCAATTCCACATTCGTAGTCGATGCCAACGGCACGCTGCTGGCGATATCCCCCACCCCGCTACGCCACCTGGTCGGCACCCACATGCAATCGCCCGGCGCTCAGCAGGCACTGCACGAGCGGCGCCCGTTGGTTTCCACACCCTTCTTGTCGGCAGCCAACAACCTGGTGGTGGCACTGTCACAACCCATTTTCGACAGCAACGGCCGCTACCTGGGGTATGTCGGCGGCAGCCTCTACCTGCGTGAACGCAACATCCTCAACAGCCTGCTGGGCGAGCATTTCCACCAGGACGGCTCGTACCTGTATGTGGTCGATCGCAACCGCCGTTTGCTGTACCACCCCAACAGCCAGCGGGTGGGAACGGTTGTTGAGGGCAACGCGCTGATTGACCAGTTGGCGACACTGACCAGCGGCACCCGACAACTGACCAACAGCCAGGGCGTGGAAGTGCTTGCAGGTTACGCCACCGTCCCCAGTGCCGGCTGGGGCATCGTGGCACAGCAGCCGTTGGCGCAGACGATCATGCCACTGAGCCCGCTGATCCTGAACGTGGTGGGCACTTCCGCCCCCTTGGCACTGGTAGGCTGCCTGCTGCTCTGGTGGCTGGCGATGACCATCGCCCGGCCACTCTGGCAACTGGCCGCCGGCGCCCGCTCGATGGACCGGGTCGGCACCGCCGAGCGCCTGCGTCGGGTGCGGGCCTGGTACTTCGAGGCGGCAGAACTCAAGCGCGCTTTGTTGTTTGGTCTGAATTTGCTGCAGGAGCGCATTGGCCGGCTCAACCGTGATGCCCAGACCGACCCGTTGACCGGCCTCGGCAACCGCCGCAGCCTGGATTTCAGCCTGTCGTTGCTGGAAGCCGAAGGGCGGGCATTTTCGGCCATCGTACTGGATATCGACCATTTCAAACGGGTCAATGACAGCTATGGGCACGAGGTGGGCGACCAAGTCCTGCGCCGGCTGGCAGACCTGATGCGCCGCTGTTGCCGCGAGGGTGACCTGCTGTGCCGTACTGGGGGTGAAGAGTTCCTGATGCTGCTGCCGGGGGCCAGCCTGGAGGTGGCGGCGGCGGTGGCCGAGCGGCTGCGGGTGACGGTGCAGGATACGCCGGTGGAGCCGGTGGGGGCGGTGACGGTTTCGCTGGGGGTGGCGCGCTGGGATGGCGAGGTTGGGAGCGAGCCTGGGGAGGTATTGAGTGAGGCTGACCGGGCGCTTTACCGGGCCAAGCAGGCGGGGCGTAATCGGGTAGCTGTTGCCTGATCGCTTTGTTTCGCCTGAGCCGGCCTATTCGCGGGTAAACCCGCTCCTACATCGACAGCGCTGCCCCGTAGGAGCGGGTTCACCCGCGAAGAGGCCGGAACAGACACCGCATAGCTCAAGGCAAACTCATTGCCACATGAAGAATATGAACTTAACTGGTTGTAACAATCCTTGTCATAAAACTGTCGTGTTCTAGTCATAGGATTGACCCCAACCTGACATTTTCACTTCATGGAAGAGCGTCTCATGCGTCGTGTGGTTTTCAATCAGAAAGGTGGCGTCGGCAAATCCAGCATCGCCTGCAACCTCGCTGCTGCCAGTGCCGCCGAGGACTACCGGACCTTGCTGGTCGACCTCGACCCGCAGGCCAATGCCACCTACTACCTGACCGGCCTGGTCAATGACGCTAATCCTGCCGGCATCGCCGACTTCTTCCGCCAGACCTTGTCGCCGGTCACCGCTGCCGGCAAGAAGCACCGCGTGGCGATCACCGAAACCCGCTACAGCAACCTGCACCTGGTCACCGCCAGCCCCGACCTCAGCGACCTGCAGAGCAAGCTGGAGAGCAAATTCAAGATCAACAAGCTGCGCAAGCTGCTGGTGGAGCTGGGCGAGGACTACGAGCGGATCTACATCGACACCCCGCCCGCGCTCAACTTCTACACTTTCAGCGCGCTGGTGGCGGCCGAGCGCCTGCTGATCCCGTTCGACTGCGACAGCTTCTCGCGCCAGGCCCTGCTCAGCGTCATGGCCGAAGTCGAAGAACTGCGTCAGGACCACAACCCGGCGTTGCAGGTGGAAGGCGTGGTGGTCAACCAGTTCGCCGGGCGCACTGCGTTGCACCAGACCCTGGTCGAGCAGTTGCGCAGCGAAGGCATGCCGGTGCTGCCGGTGTACCTGAGCAGTTCGATCAAGATGCGTGAATCGCACCAGGCCTCGGTGCCGTTGGTGCACATGGCGCCGCGGCACAAGCTGGCGATGGAGTTTGTCGACTTGCTGGATGTGCTAGAGCGGGCAGCCTGAGAGCTGCAGAGTACCTGTGGGAGCGGGTTCACCCGCGAAGAAGCCAACTCGGTACATGGCACCGGCTGCGCCGGTGTTCGCGGCTAAAGCCGCTCCCACAAGAAACCGTGATCTCCTGTAGGAGCGGCCTTGCGTCGCGATGGGCTGCAAAGCAGCCCCAAAATTCTGAAGCCAAAGCGCTACCCGACCGTTCATCGGTGATGGTAGATTCGCCACCATGAAAACCACCCGGCACACTCGCACGCTGACGGCCTGGACGCTCTATGCCAGCGTCCTGTTCAGCCTGTTGCTGTGTGGCCTGCACCATGGCCAGATGGGCGGCCTGCGCCTGGCCGGCCTGGAAGGTGGCTTTTGCTCGGTCAACAGCGAGCACGGCGTGGCCATCGACCTCGATAGCGCCGGCGGCGACCAGCACATGGCCCAGCTCGACTGCCCGGTGTGCTCCTCGTTCGGCCTGGCCGTGCCGCTTGGCAGCGGCGGCTGGTCATTCACCCCGGCGCAAGCCGTGGCCACCTCGCCCATCGTCGTGCGCAGCTGGGCGCAACCGCCGCCGCGCTATCAACGCCCTGCCCTCAACCCCCGCGCCTCCCCCGCCGTCATCCCCGCAGCCGTACCTCATTTCGCCTGACCTCAACCGGGCGCGCCTGGCTGCGCGCTCGCGGTCAGCCATGACCTTTGCGTGGAAGACACACCAACATGCTTCGCAATACCTCCCTGGTGCTCCTCATGGGCACCTGCAGCTATGCCTGGGCGGACGGCGCCCCTGTGGAACTCAGCGCCACCACCATCGACGGTGAGCGCGACGCCGCCAGCGGCGTGCAACTGGACGTGCCGATCCGCACCGGTTCACGCCTGGGCCTCACCGCGCGGGAAACCCCCGCATCGGTCAGCGTCGCCGACCGCCGCCTGATCGAAGAACGGGGCGCCAAGGACAGCCAGGACGTGATCAACGCCATGACCGGCGTCAATGCCTCGGCCAACCCCGGCTTTGGCGGCTTCGTTTCCTACCGCGGCTTCACCCAGAACCAGGTCACCCAGTTGTACAACGGCATCAACCTGGGCTACAGCAGCGCCACCCGTCCGGTGGATGCCTGGGTGCTCGACCGCGTCGAGCTAATCGGCGGGCCGTCGTCGTTCCTGCATGGCGCAGGCGCAGTGGGTGGCTCGATCAACTACATCACCAAGCTTGCCAGCCGCGACCAGCAGATCATTGACGGGCGTATCCGCTATGGCAGTTTCGACGACAGCGAGGTGGCGTTCGGCATCAACCAGGCGCTGGCCAGCAAGCCCGCCGATGCCCGCCACTTCATGCGCCTGGATTTCAGCCGCGGGCACGGCAACGGCTATGTCGACCGCAACGAGCGCAACACCGACAGCCTGGCCTTCTCGCTGCTCAGCGACCTGGCGCCCAACCTTACCCACACCCTGGCGCTGGAGTACCAGGAGGACCGCGAAGACAGCCCTTACTGGGGCTCGCCGATCCTGCCCGGGCGCAGCACGATGAAAATCGACAACAGCCGCCGCTTCGAAAACTACAACGTCGGCGACGGCCGCTACGAGCAGCGGGTGCGCTGGCTGCGCTCGATCCTCGATTACCAGCTCAGCGACAGCACCAGCGTGCAGAACACGCTGTACCACTACAACGCCCAGCGCGATTACCGCAACCTTGAACGCTACGCCTATAGCAGCGATGGCCAGGTACAGCGCAGCAGCCCCTACCTGCAGCGCCACGACCAGAACCTGCTGGGCGACCGCATCGAGCTGCGTCACGACAACCAGCTGTTCGGCCTGGACAGCCAGTGGTCGTTGGGGCTGGATTATTCGCGCATGCGCCAGACCCTCTACCCCACCTCCAGCAGCTGGAGCGATATTGTCGATGCCGATCACTTCGACCCCGGCAGTTTCGATGACATCCCGGGGGTAAATGCCGGCTTGACCAAGCAGCGCCGCCACGAGGTAACCAACCGCGCGGTGTTTGCCGAAAACCGCCTGCAACTCACCGAGCGCCTGGCCCTGCTGACCGCCCTGCGCTACGACTACCTGGACATGCAGGTGACCAACTACGGCGCGGTGACGCCAACCTCGCCGGCGTATTTCGAACGGCGCTGGGAACCGCTGTCCGGTCGCATCGGCCTGACTTATGCGCTGACACCTTCGGCCAGCGTCTACGTACAGTACAGCTCTTCCGCCGATTTGCCGGCCGGCTCGCTGGCAGCGGCGACCTACTCCAACGTCGGGCTGTTCGACCTGTCCAAGGGCGAGCAGTGGGAAGTGGGCAGCAAGTTCGATTTTCTCGACGGGCGCGGTGCGGCCACGCTGGCGCTGTACCAGATCGTGCGCAAGGACTTTGCCGTGCGCGACTCCAACGACGCCAATCTCACGGTCCAGGCGGGGCAGCAGACCTCACGCGGTGTCGAGTTGTCCGGGCGCCTGCAGGTAACGCCGAAGCTGCTGGCCGAGGCCAACTATGCCTACGTCGATGCGCAGTACGATGAGTTCAACGAAGCGGTCAACGGCGTGTCGGTTTCGCGCAAGGGCAATGCCCCGGTGAACGTGCCGGCCAATGTCGCCAACCTGTGGCTGACCTACAGCCTGTCGCCGGCCTGGACGGTGGGTGCCGACGGGCGCTACGTGGGTTCGGTGTATGCCGACAACGCCAACAGCCTCAAGGCCCCGGCCTACACCCTGTTTGGCGCGTTCGCCCGCTACCGCCTGGATGCGCACACCACACTGACCGGCCGGGTGCGCAACCTGACCGACGAGGTGTATGCCAAGCAGGCCTACAACAGCCAGTACTACATGGGGCCGCCACGTACCTTCGAGCTGGCGCTGGACATGCGGTTCTGACGGTCCTGCATAAGAATCCCTGCCAGCATTGATACTTGTAGGAGCGGCCTTGCGTCGCGAAAGGGCTGCGAAGCAGCCCCTCGGTTTTCGCTTTGACGCTGACATCGCCGGGGCCGGGTTGCGGCCCTATCGCGACACAAGGCCGCTCCTACAAGGGCCAGTGCTGGTCAAAAGAGATTTGTAAGACAGTTGCCCGCACAATTCTCCACACAAACCACACAAAACCCCGGACAGGCTGAATGATAATATTCACGCTCATTTCGCCCGGCACGAAGCCGGCGCTCACCGCAAGGAAGTTTCTGTGTTCAGATGGTTTTTTCCAACAGTCGCAGCTGTTGCGCTAATCGCTTTGGCTGGCTGCCAAAGCCGGTCTACCTCCGAGCCAGACCAGCTGGCGCGCCAGGCATTCGTCAGCGACATGCAACAAGTCTTGAAACTGGGCATCGTCACGGCCGATACCGGAAAGCAAATCGGCGTGGTCATGCTCGACGTCACCCTCGACCAGCACTCCGCGCCCATCAGCTGCAAAGCCAGCAAAGCGCCAAAGAAATACGAAATAGCGCTGCCTGCAGAGCTGGTCCGCTCGGACTTCAAGGCACTGGCCGGCATGGTCGAGGCGCAATGCTGGAAAAGCATCTATCCCGTAGTGCCCAAGGCGCTTCGCGAGGCGAACGGTACGGCGCAAGTACGCGCCCCCCTGTTCGTCGTGCTGCCCGGTGCCGCCCAGGCGCCTGACACCGCACGGCGCCAGGCCAATGCCCAGCGGGAGTTCTTCTGGCAACAGCTTTTCCGCGATCAGCCGGTAAACAGCATCGGCAGGGCCTCGCTGTACTACGAGGCGAATGCTCAGGGCAAGGTCCAAGGTTGCCTGGTGCAGATTTATCCCCACCCGAACCGACCCGATGATTTTCGCCTCGATGGCCAACTGCAGGCCGAACTCAACCGCCGCTGCATGGCGCTTGACCTGTTCAGCCTGCCGGGTTTCAAAGCCGATACCGATGGTGTAGCCAAGGGTTACAGCGAGCTCGAGTACGCCCCCTGGAAAGTAGGCCGGCTGTAAACCGCTGCAGCGGTTGATTCAGGTATCCCGAGGTCGCCCTCGACAAAGCGCCTTGCAGCGCCCGGCTATCTACTGGCAAGCACAACAATGATGGCGCGGCCCGACCGCGCCACTTCAATCATGCCTGCCAATGGAACCGGAGAGCACCCGCATGTCAGCACCTCATGAGGTATCCCCCGCCACCCTGCGCAGGGTGATCGCCGCCTCGGCCATCGGCAACTTCGTCGAGTGGTTCGATTTCGCCGTCTACGGCTTTCTCGCCACGCTGATCGCCAGCCAGTTCTTTGCCAGCGAAGACGCCAGCGTGGCCTTGCTCAAGACCTTTGCCGTATTCGCCGTGGCCTTCGCCTTGCGCCCCTTGGGCGGCATCGTGTTCGGCGCCCTGGGCGACCGCCTGGGGCGCAAGCGCATCCTGTCGCTGACCATCCTGCTGATGGCCGGCTCCACCACCCTGATCGGCCTGTTGCCGACCTATGCCAGCATCGGCCTCGCCGCACCGGCGCTGTTGACCTTGGCGCGCTGCCTGCAGGGCTTTTCTGCCGGCGGCGAGTATGCCGGGGCCTGCGCCTACCTGATGGAACACGCGCCTGACGACAAGCGGGCGTTCTATGGCAGCTTCGTACCGGTCTCGACCTTTTCCGCCTTTGCCTGTGCAGCAGTCATCGCCTATGGCCTGGAGGCCAGCCTGTCGACCGAAGCAATGAATGCCTGGGGCTGGCGCATTCCGTTCCTGATTGCCGCGCCGCTGGGGCTGGTCGGCCTGTACTTGCGCTGGCGCATGGAGGAAACCCCGGCGTTCCGTGAAGCCGTGGCCCAAGGCAAGGAGCACGAACACTCGCCACTCAAGGAAACCCTGCGCCACCATGGCCGGGCGATTCGTAACCTGGGGGCGTTCATTTCGCTGACCGCGCTGTCGTTCTACATGTTCACCACCTACTTCGCCACCTACCTGCAACTGGTCGGCAACCTGACCCGTGCGCAGTCGCTGCTGGTAACCACCGTGGCATTGCTGTTCGCCGCCGTTGGCTGCCCGCTGGCCGGGGCGTTCTCGGACCGCGTCGGGCGGCGCAAGACCATCGGTTTCACCTGCTTGTGGGTGATGCTGTGCGTGTTCCCGGCGTACTGGCTGGCCAGCTCGGGTTCGATGTCGGGCGCGCTGCTGGGGGTGATTTTGCTGGCGGTGGGGGCATTGTGCAGTGGCGTGGTCACGGCGGCGTTGCTGTCCGAGAGCTTCCCTACCCGCACCCGCTATACCGCTTCGGCGATTGCCTACAACGTGGCGTATACGCTGTTTGGTGGGACCGCGCCGCTAGTGGCGACCTGGCTGATCGGGCAGACCGGCAGCAGCCTGGCACCGGCGTTTTACCTGGTGGTGATTGCGCTGGTGGCGTTGATCGGAGGGTTGGCGTTGCCGGAGACCTCGCGGATTTCGTTGCATGATAAGGTTGGGGGGGATGGTGTCCGCCAGAGCGTTCATCGCTCGGTCTGAAATTTTGGGGCTGCTGCGCAGCCCATCGCGACACAAGGCCGCTCCTACAGGGGACCGCATCAGTTTCGGCTGACGCGATTCCCTGTAGGAGCGGCCTTGTGTCGCGATGGGCCGCAAAGCGGCCCCAGGATCTCAGCCCTCCTGCACCTCTTCCCGCCGATACGCCCACTGATACAAAGCCGGCAAAACCAACAAGGTCAGCGCCGTAGAAGACAGAATCCCACCAATCACCACCGTCGCCAGCGGTCGCTGCACTTCAGCCCCGGTCCCGGTCGCCAGGGCCATCGGTATGAACCCCAGCGACGCCACCAGCGCCGTCATCAGCACCGGCCGCAAACGGGTCAGTGCACCCTCCTCGACAGCCGCGCGCAACGTGCGCCCTTCCTCACGCAGGCCACGGATAAAGGCAATCATCACCAACCCGTTGAGCACCGCCACCCCCGACAGGGCAATAAACCCCACCCCCGCAGAAATGGACAACGGAATATCCCGCAGCCACAGCGCCAGCACTCCACCGGTCAGGGCAAACGGAATGCCGGTGAATACCAGCAAGCCATCCCTGAGGTTGTTGAACATCATCAGCAACAGTGCCATGACCAACAGCAAGGCCACCGGCACCACCACCTGCAGGCGCTCGGCCGCCGACTGCAACTGCTCGAACTGCCCACCCCAGCGTGTCCAGTAACCGGGCGGAATTTGCACCTGACCAATCAAGGCCTGTTCGGCTTCCTCGACGAACGAACCCAGGTCGCGACCACGCACGTTGGCACTGACCACCACCACCCGCTTGCCATCCTCGCGGCTAACCTGGTTCGGCCCCAGTTGCAGGTTCAGCGTGGCCACCTGCGACAGCGGGATGAAGCCGATTTGCGCAGCACCTGCGGCGGCACTGGCCGGCACCGGAATCAGCAAGCTGGCCAGCCCGTCGACATCGGTGCGCAAGGTTTCGGACAGCCGCACCACCATGTCGAAGCGGCGGTCGCCTTCATACAACGTGCCAGCCGTGCGCCCGCCCACGGCAATGGCGATGGCATCCTGCACATCACCCACGTTCAGGCCATGGCGGGCGGCCTTGTCGCGGTCGATGTCGATGGTCAGCACCGGCAGGCCGGTGGTCTGTTCAACCTTCACCTCGGAGGCACCGGGCACGCCCTGCAAACTGCTGGCGATTTGT
The DNA here is from genome assembly GCF_044749595.1 of Pseudomonas sp. NPDC089392. Taxonomy (NCBI): domain Bacteria; kingdom Pseudomonadati; phylum Pseudomonadota; class Gammaproteobacteria; order Pseudomonadales; family Pseudomonadaceae; genus Pseudomonas; species Pseudomonas sp. NPDC089392. Next base: position 39,344 of record NZ_JBIVIF010000026.1, on the reverse strand, counting down.
GCGGCGGTGCGGTTGAGCACATCCATGTCATCACCGAACAGCTTAACCGCCACATCGCTGCGCACCCCGGAAATCAGCTCGTTGAAGCGCAGCTGGATAGGCTGTGACAACTCGTAGTTGCTGCCCGGTACGCTGGCCGCCGCGCGTTGTACCTCGGCGATCAGCTCATCTCGTGGCTTGCCCGGGTCCACCCATTGCTCGCGCGGGCGCAACATCACGTAGGCGTCGGAAATGTTTGGTGGCATAGGGTCAGAAGCGATCTCGGCGGTGCCGGTACGGGCGAACACCCGCTCCACTTCCGGCACCTGGGCGATGATCGCCTGCTCCAGGCGCTGCTGCATGTCCACCGACTGCGACAGGCTGGTGCCCGGCACGCGCAGGGCCTGCAGGGCGAAGTCGCCCTCGCTGAGGCTGGGGATGAACTCGCTGCCCATGCGGCTGGCCATCACCCCGGACAACAGTACCAGCAGGGCTGCGGCGCTAAATGCCAGCTTGCGCCGGCCCAGTACCCAGGCCAGTACCGGGGCATAGCGCTGGCGCGCCGTGCGCATCACCAGGCCTTCCTCTTCCTTGACCTTGCCGGTGACGAACAGGGCAATGGCTGCCGGCACGAAGGTGACCGAGAGAATCATCGCGCCGAGCAAGGCCATGACCACGGTAAAGGCCATGGGGTGGAACATCTTGCCCTCGACCCCGGTCAGGGCAAAGATCGGCAGGTACACCACCATGATGATCAACTGACCGTAAATCAGCGGCCGACGTGCCTCGCGGGCGGCGGCGAACACTTCATGAAAGCGCTCGGCGCGGGTCAGCATGCGGCCGTGGCGTTGCTGGGCATGGGCCAGGCGGCGGATGGCGTTTTCCACGATCACCACCGCACCGTCGACGATGATGCCGAAGTCCAGCGCGCCCAGGCTCATCAGGTTGGCACTGACCTTGTTGCTGAACATGCCTGTGAAGGTGAACAGCATCGACAACGGGATGACCATGGCGGTGATCAGCGCGGCGCGGATATTGCCCAGGAACAGGAACAGCACGGCAATCACCAGGATCGCGCCTTCGACCAGGTTCTTCTTCACCGTGGCAATGGCTTTTTCCACCAGGTTGGTGCGGTCGTACACCGTCACAGCGACCACGCCCTTGGGCAGGTTGCGGTTGATGTCGACCAGCTTGGCGGCAACCGCCTGCGACACCGTGCGGCTGTTCTCGCCAATCAGCATGAACACCGTGCCCAGCACCACTTCCCGGCCGTTCTCGGTGGCTGCACCCGAGCGCAGCTCTTCGCCCAGGCCCACCTGGGCGACATGGCTGACACGGATCGGCGTGCCGTCGACGCTGGAAATGACGATGTTGGCGATGTCCTCGGCCGAGGCCACCTGGCCGGGCGCACGGATCAGCAACTGCTCGCCATTGCGCTCGATGTAACCGGCGCCGACGTTGGCATTGTTGCGCTCCAGCGCCGCGATCAGGTCGTTGAGGGTGAGCTTATAGGCCGCCAGGCGCTTGGGCTCCGGCGCGATCAGGTACTGCTTGGCATGGCCGCCAATGCTGTTCACCTCGGCCACCCCCGGCACATTGCGCAGCTGCGGCTTGATGATCCAGTCCTGGATCACCCGCAGGTCGGTCGGGGTGTAGGGCGTGCCGTCTTCTTTCAGTGCGCCCTCTTCGGCCTCCACGGTCCACAGGAAAATCTCGCCCAGCCCGGTGGAAATCGGCCCCATGCCCGCCTCGATGCCGTCGGGCAACTGCTCGCGGGCCACCTGCAGGCGCTCGTTGACCAACTGGCGGGCAAAGAACAGGTCGGTGCCATCGTCGAAAATGACCGTGACCTGCGACAGGCCCGAGCGCGACAGCGAGCGGGTCTGCTTGAGCCCGGGCAAGCCGGCCATGGCGGTCTCGATGGCGAAAGTGATGCGCTGCTCGGTCTCCAACGGCGAATAACCGGGGGCGGCAGTGTTGATCTGCACCTGGACGTTGGTGATGTCCGGTACAGCGTCGATCGGCAGTTTCTGGTAGCTGTGGATACCCACCGCGGCCATCAGGACCACGGCCAGCATCACCACCAGGCGCTGCTCGATGGCAAATTGGATCAGGCGTTCGAACATGCAGGTGTCCCTGTGATCAATGACTGTGTTCGGCCGAGCCTTTGCCCAGCTCGGACTTGAGGACAAAGCTGCCAGCAGCCGCCACCTGGGTTCCGGCGGCAAGGCCCGTGGTAATTTCCACCTGGCCGGCATCGCGGCGACCGGTCGTTACCGGGCGGGCTTCGAAGCCTTGCTCGGTGCGGGCAAACACCACGGTCTGCTCTTCCCAGGTTTGCAAGGCGCTTTCCGGTACCACTACGGCGGCATTGAAGCGTTCGACGCTGACCGCGATGTTGACGAACAGCCCAGGGCGCCAGGCGCCGTTGGGGTTGGCCAGGGTGGCACGGACCGTGGCGGCGCGGTTCTGCTCGCCGAGCAGGCTGCCGACGTAGTTGACCTTGCCCTCGACCTGGGCGCCCAGGTCCGGCGCGCTGACCGTGACATGGCGGCCGCTCACCACCTTGTCCAGGTCGCGTGGGGCCACGGCGAAGGTGGCCCATACCCGGCTCAGGTCGGACAGGGTGAAGGCGTTGCTGGTCTCATCCACCACCTCGCCCACGGTCAGGTGCTTCTCCACCACTACCGCATCGAACGGTGCCCGCAACTCATAGCGGTTGCCGGCGCCGGCGGGGCCCACGGCGGCGACCTTCTGCCGGGCATTGGCCAAGGCGATCTCGGCCTCTTGCAGCACCTGGCGCGCCTGCAGGTAATCCTGCTCGGCGCTGATACGCTCCTGCCACAGCTGCTGTTCGCGCTGGAAAGTCAGGCGCGCCAGCTCCAAGCGACGCTGGGCGGCCTGTTGCTCGCTGCGCAGGTCGGAGATCTGCTGGCTGGCGATCACTGCCAGCACCTGCCCGCGCTTGACCGCCTGGCCCAGCTCGGCTTGCACCGCCTCGACCACGCCAGGCACACGCGGTACGACGTGGGCAGTACGGTCCTCGTCAAAGCGGATTTCCCCCGGGAAGCTGATGGCGGTGCCCAACTCACGGGGACCCGCGGCGGCCAGTTGCACGCCGGCAGCTTCGATCTGGGCGATGGACAGGTGCAGCTGGCCCTCTTCTTCAGCGTGCCCTTCCTCTGCATGGCCTTCAGCGGCCTGCTCTTCACCATGGCCGTGGCTGTCTTCGCCATGGTCGTCGTGGCGGGCTTCAGCCTTGCTCGCCTGGCTGAGGTTGCCGGTCCAGGCCAGGCCACCAAGGCCGAGCGCGGCAATGGCAGCGACCAGAAGGGCTAACTTGCGTGGGTTAGTCATTGTTGCTCCTGCTATTCGGTTTGTTGCCAAGGCCATCGAGGTCGCCGTAGATGCGCTCGACTTGCGCTCGCGCGTCGGTGGCCGAGGCCAGGGCCTCGAGGTAAAGCCCGCGGGCCTCGATCAGCGTGCGCTGGGCGTCGAGTACATCGAGGAAGGCGAACTTGCCCATTTCGAAACCGCGGGTGGCAGTGTCCACGGCCTGCTGCGCAGCTGGCAGGATGGTGCGGTCATAGGCGTCCACCTCCTGCATCGCCGTATCCCACTGGCTGACTGCGCTACGGGTTTCACTGCGCAGGCGCAGTTCCACGGCGTTGCGCAGGTCACGCGCCTGGTCGGCGCGGCGTGCGGCTGCCAGCACGTTGCCCTGGTTACGGTCGAACAGCGGCAACGGCATGGACAGGCCAACCACATTCACCCGCTCGCGGTCCTCACGGCTGTACTGGCTACCGAGGCTGACGGTGAGGTTGGGTATCCGCAGGGCCTTTTCCGCCCCCAAGGACGCATCGCCACGCTCGACCTGGGCAGCGGCCAAGCGCCATTCGACGGTCTTTTCGACCTGGTCGAGCAAGATGTCGGTGTTGGGCGCAACACCTGGCGAAAGGTTGGCGGCCCGCAATTGGTCGAAGCTTGCCAGCGGGCTGCCGGTCAACCGGGCCAGGGCCTGGTAGGCCACGCTGCGCTGGGTTTGTGCACGGCGCACTTCGGCCTGGGCCTGGGCCAGTTGCACCTGGGCACGGGTGGCTTCCACGGGCGACGACTGGCCGGCAGTGACCCGCCCCTGCACCACCCGCAGCCCACGTTCGGTCAACGCCTGCGACTGCTGCGCCAGCTCCAGCGCGGTTTGTGCGCGCAAGGCGGTATGGAAGGCTTGCACCACATCGGCACGCAGGCCATTGCGCTGGCGCTCCAGGTCCAGCTGGGCAATGGCCTGGCCGGCACCGGCCACGGCGATGCGTGCGCCGCGCTTGCCGCCCAGCTCCAGTGGTTGACCGAGGGTGACGGTGGTGGTGCTGGTATCGCGGCGGGTGTCCTCGACCTCCCAGGACAGCTCCGGGTTGGGGATCAACCCGGCCTGGCGCCGCTCGCCATCGGCGATACCGATTTCGCGGCCGGCAGCAGCCAGCTCCGGGTTCTGGGCAAAGGCGGCGGCAAGCGCCTGGGGCAGGCTCAGGCTCTGGCTGGCCTGGGCGCTGGTGGCGCCAGCCAGCAACAGGCAGAGCAAGGCGATCTTGCGGGGGATGGGCACGGAACAGGTCCTCGTCGGCGAAGCGTTGGCGAGGGACTGTAGAAAGCCGTGGTTATCGGGGCGGTGGCGGGAAAATTACAATTTTGTAATCAGGCAGGATGTTCGCCACGACAATTGCAGTGCCTGGTAGATCGAGCGCCGCCCGCGCGGCGCTCGATCTACCAGGCACTGCAATTGTAACGGCGTACACGGTTCGATAATCGCCCACTTTCCCGGCTCGGCGATCTAGTCCAATTGACGAAACTAACCAGTCAGTACAAAACTAGATGCATTCAACAACAACAAAGCGATGCCCGTCATGAAGCCTCTCATTCTTGTGCTCAACGGCCCCAACCTGAACATGCTGGGCACCCGCGAGCCTGCCCAATATGGCCACGAAACCCTTGCCGACGTAGGCCAGGGCTGTGCCGATACTGCCCGTGCCCACGGCCTGGAAATCGAATTCCGGCAAACCAACCACGAAGGCGAACTGATCGACTGGATCCACGCCGCCCGTGGCCGCTGCGCCGGTATCGTGATCAACCCCGGCGCCTGGACCCACACCTCGGTAGCCATCCGCGATGCCCTGGTGGCCAGCGAACTGCCGGTCATCGAAGTGCACCTGTCCAACGTGCACAAGCGCGAGCCGTTCCGCCACCTGTCGTTCGTATCGTCCATTGCTGTAGGTGTGATCTGCGGCCTGGGCAGCCACGGCTACCGCATGGCCATCAGCCACTTCGCCGAAATGTTCCAGGAGCGCACGGCATGAACCAGCAAGCCATCCTCGCCGGCTTGATCGGCCGCGGCATCCAGCTGTCGCGCACCCCTGCCCTGCACGAACACGAAGGTGACGCCCAAGCCCTGCGCTACCTGTACCGGCTGATCGACGCCGACCAGCTGCAACTGGACGACAGCGCCCTGCCCGGCCTGCTCGATGCCGCGCAGCACACCGGTTTCACCGGGCTCAACATTACCTACCCGTTCAAGCAGGCAATCCTGCCGCTGCTCGACGAACTGTCAGACGAAGCCCGCGGTATCGGCGCGGTGAATACCGTGGTGCTCAAGGACGGCAAGCGGGTCGGCCACAACACCGACTGCCTGGGCTTTGCCGAAGGCTTGCGCCGCGGCCTGCCTGACGTGGCACGCCGCCAGGTGGTACAGATGGGTGCCGGTGGTGCCGGTTCCGCAGTGGCCCATGCCCTGCTGGGTGAAGGGGTCGAGCGGTTGGTGCTGTTCGAAGTGGATGCGGCCCGTGCGCAGGCACTGGTGGACAACCTGAACGCCCATTTCGGTGCTGGCCGCGCCGTGGTCGGCAGCGACCTGGCCACGGCATTGGCCGAGGCCGACGGGCTGGTCAACACCACCCCGGTGGGCATGGCCAAACTGCCGGGCACCCCCCTGCCGGTGGAACTGCTGCATGCGCGCTTGTGGGTAGCGGAAATCATCTACTTCCCGCTGGAAACCGAGCTGCTGCGCGCAGCTCGGGCACTGGGTTGCCGCACGCTGGATGGCAGCAACATGGCGGTGTTCCAGGCAGTAAAGGCGTTCGAGCTATTCAGCGGGCGCCAGGCGGATGCAGAGCGGATGCAGGCGCACTTCGCCAGCTTCACCTGATAGAGATCGGTGCTGGCTTCTTCGCGGGCTTGCCCGCTCCCACAAGGGTTAACGGAGCCCTTGCAGGAACGGGTTCATCGAGTCGTCGAACCGCCGCGAAGAGGCCAGCACAGGTAATCACCCCTTCTCATCCAGCAATGCCTGTACCACCTGCTCCTGCCCACCATAGTCCCCCTCGCCAAAGTGCACGTGGCGTACCTGCCCCTTGCGGTCGACAAAGTAATGCGCCGGCCAGAACTGGTTGCCCCAGTCATTCCACACCTTGTGGTCGTTATCCACCGCCACCGGGTAAGCGATCCCCAACCTGGCGACCTTGTCGCGCAAAGTGCCGACATCGTGCTCGTAGTCGTACTCCGGCGTGTGCACCCCGACTACCACCAGCCCCTGATCGGCATAGCGCCGCGCCCAGTCGTTCACATGCGGCAGGCTGCGCTGGCAGTTGATGCAGTCCCAGGTCCAGAAATCCACCAGCACCACCTTGCCCTTGAGCCCCGGGGCATCCAGTGGCGCCGAGTTCAGCCACTGGCTGGCGCCCGACAGCGACGGCATGGCGCCGTAGCTGTCGCGCGCCATCAAGTGCCCGGCAAGGCCCAAACCGGTCAGGGCCAGGGCAATACCACCCACTTTCAACAGCAAGCGCCGATCAATTCTCATGGCAGCCGCCGGTGGCGTAGGTGCGGTATTCCACACTCTGCTGCTGGCCTTTGGAGTCGAGATAGTCCATGCGGGTGTTCACCGGGCCGCAAGCGTTGCTCTGGTTATCCTGCACCGACAGCACTTTCTTCACGTCCAGATGGTCGCCGTAGTGGTACTGCATAGCCCCGGCATCGTGCATCGGGGCAGTGGTGGCCTGGGCGGCGATGGCGCCGAAGCTGAGCACGGCGAACAGGCTGGCGCTGGCGAGGGTCTTGACGTTCATGGCATCTCTCCTGTGTATCACTTGGCGGTGGGGAGTGATGCTCCCCGGTCGAGAGCCATTTCACGCCTGCCAGGTATCCCATATGTGTCGCCCAAAGCTGTGATGTGCTTCCTGCTGTATCTGTGCCTGCACCAGATACACTGCAATACAAAACCCCGCAGGCAAGCGCGAACGCGCTCGGTACACTGCGCCGAACTCCCCTTTACACAGGAACGCTGCGCATGGAACACGTCGATCACATCCTGGTCGTCGACGACGACCGCGAGATCCGCGAACTGGTCGGCAACTACCTGAAGAAGAACGGCCTGCGCACCAGCATCGTCGCCGACGGCCGGCAGATGCGCGCCTTCCTCGAAGCCAACAGCGTCGACCTGATCGTGCTCGACATCATGATGCCCGGCGACGACGGCCTGCTGCTGTGCCGTGAGCTGCGCGCCGGCAAACATCGCAACACCCCGGTACTGATGCTGACCGCCCGCAACGACGAAACCGACCGCATCATCGGCCTGGAAATGGGTGCCGACGATTACCTGACCAAGCCATTCTCTGCCCGCGAACTGCTCGCCCGCATCAACGCGGTGTTGCGCCGCACGCGCATGCTGCCGCCCAACCTGACCATCAGCGAAAGCAGCCGCCTGCTCGGCTTCGGCCAGTGGCGCCTGGACACCACCGCGCGCCACCTGCTTGACAGCGAAGGCACCCTGGTGGCCCTGAGCGGCGCCGAATACCGCCTGCTGCGGGTATTCCTCGACCACCCGCAGCGCGTGCTCAGCCGGGAACAGCTGCTAAACCTGACCCAGGGACGCGAGGCCGACATTTTCGACCGCTCCATCGACCTGCTGGTCAGCCGCCTGCGCCAGCGCCTGGGCGACGACGCCCGCGAGGCCAGCTGCATCAAGACCGTGCGCAGTGAAGGCTATGTGTTCTCGCTGCCGGTGCAATTGCTCGAGTCGCCGTCATGAAGTGGCCACGCACCCTGGCCTCACGCCTGGCGCTGATCTTCTTCACCGGCCTGGTGCTGGCCTATGGCCTGTCGTTTGGCCTGCAGGCTTACGAGCGCTACACCAGCAGCCGCTCGATGATGCTCAGCAACCTGGAGCAGGACGTGGCCACTTCAGTGGCCATCCTCAACCGCCTGCCCGCGGCCGAACGTGCCGCCTGGCTGCCGCGCCTGGAACGGCGTACCTACCGCTACCGCCTGGACCAGGGCCTGGCGGGCGAAGCGATGCCCAGCAGCGACCCACCCATGGCCGCCGAGTCGATCGTCAAGGCCCTCGGCAGCGACTACCACCTGACCTTCCAGGAAATCCCCGGGCCAAATGCGCACTTCCAGGCCCACCTGACCCTGGCCGACGGCACACCACTGACCATCGACGTCACCCCATCCCCGGTCCCGGTGGCCCGCTGGCTGCCCGTGGTGTTGCTGATCCAGCTGGCCTTGCTGTTGTTGTGCACCTGGCTGGCAGTGCGCCTGGCCATCGGCCCGCTGACCCGCCTGGCTCAAGCGGTGGACAACCTCGACCCGGACCAGCCCGGCGTGCAACTGGATGAAAGCGGCCCGCGCGAGGTGCGCTACGCCGCCGTGGCCTTCAATGCCCTGCAAGCGCGCATTGCCACCCACCTCAAGGAGCGCATGCAGTTGCTGGCGGCCATTTCCCACGACCTGCAAACGCCGATCACGCGTATGAAGCTGCGCGTCGAAGTAATGGACGAAGGGGTCGAGAAAGACAAGTTGTGGAGCGACCTGGGCGAAATGGAGCACCTGGTACGCGAAGGCGTGGCCTATGCCCGTAGCATGGACACCAGCACCGAAGCCCCGTGCCGGGTCAACCTCGACGCCTTCCTCGACAGCCTGGTGTTCGACTACCAGGACAGCGGCGCGCAGGTCGAACGCCACGGCAGCACTGGCAGCCTGCTGGAGACCCGCCCACATGCGCTGCGCCGGGTGCTGGTGAACCTAATCGACAACGCCCTCAAGTTTGCCGGTGCCGCCGAGCTGGAGGTGGGCCACGAGGGCGCCATGACGGTAATCCGCGTGCTCGACAACGGGCCAGGTATACCCGGTAGCGAGCTGGACGAAGTGCTCAAGCCGTTCTACCGCGTGGAAGGCTCACGCAACCGCAGCACCGGCGGCACCGGGCTGGGGCTGGCGATTGCCCACCAGCTGATCCAGGCCATGGGCGGCCGGCTGACCTTGAGCAACCGCAAAAGCGGTGGTTTGTGCGCACAGATCGAACTGCATTGAAAGGCAGGCGCGGTCCCTTGTAGGAGCGGCCTTGTGTCGCGATAGGGCCGCGAAGCGGCCCCAGGTTTTCAGCTTCGCAGCATGAATTGCCGGGGCCGCTTCGCGGCCCTATCGCGACACAAGGCCGCTCCTACAAAAAGCGGGCATCGTTTCTACAAACCGATACACAACCCCAGCCCCCCGACACACTGCAGATACCCCACCCCCGCACACTCCCGGTCACACAACCAAACCCGGAAGTCCCCCCTGATGAAGCCCCTCACTCTGCCCTCCGGCTGGAAGCTGTTCGCCGCCCTCGCCGGCCTGACCTTGGCCATGACCGCCGTGGTGCTGGTCAGCCAAGCTGACCCGGACGGCCTGCGCAGCGCCATACGCGCTACCGCACGCAGCTCGTTCGCGCTGTTCCTGCTGGCATTCCTGGCCTCGTCGCTGGTGACCTTGCTACCCGGCAGCATCAGCCGCCGTATCCTCCAGGAAAGGCGCCACATAGGCCTGGCATTCGCCTTCTCGCATACCGTGCATGGCCTGCTGATCTACCGCTACGCCCAGCAATTCCCGGAACTGTTCTGGGCTGGCCGCACGCTCACCTCCAGCCTGCCTGGCAGCCTTGGCTACCTGTTCCTGCTGCTGCTCACCGTCACCTCGTTCAAGGCCCCCATGCGCCTGTTGGGCGGCCGTGCTTGGCAGGCCCTGCACAGCAATGGCATGTGGCTGCTGGCTGCGGTGTTCTGCCTGTCGTTCTACAAACGCATCCCCCTGGGTGGCTGGTACCCGCTGGCGTTCGCCCTGATGTTCAGTGCCATTGCCATCAAGCTCACCGCCAAGCTGGCCCGCCAGCAACGCCGCAGCGCTCGCGCCCTTTCCTGAATAGCCCGCCCTCAAGAGAGCATACCGACATGACCACTTTGACCCGCACCCTGACCTCCTTCGACCGCGTTGGCACCTGGAGCGCCGACCTGCCATTGCGGCTGTTCCTGGCCTGGGAGTTTTTCGAATCCGGCCTGGAAAAACTCAATGGCAGCAACTGGTTTGCTGACCTGCAGTCCAGCTTCCCGTTCCCCTTCAACCACCTGCCCGCCGAGCTGAACTGGCAGCTGTCGATGTGGGCAGAGCTGATCCTGCCGTTGCTACTGCTGCTGGGTTTAGGTACCCGGCTGGCATCAGCAGGGTTGATGGTGGTGACCATGGTGGCGATTGCCGCGGTGCATTGGCCAGCGCACTGGTCGAGCCTGGCCGAGCTGGCGCAGGGGTATGCGATTACCGACCAGGGCTTTGGCAACTACAAGCTGCCGCTGATCTACCTGGTAGCATTGCTGCCACTTTTGCTGAGAGGGGCTGGGCGCCTGAGCCTGGATCATTGGCTCAGGGCGCGGTTCGGCAGGTGATATCGCTGGGGCTGCCCTGCAGCTGTGGGAGCTGGCTTGCCGGCGATGAGGCCAATTGCATCAAAGAGGATCTTTTGCCTTACCGGCCTCTTCGCAGCACAAGGCTTCTCCTACAGGGGCATGAGGCAGCCTGAACAAGCGAGCCCGATGCTCAGTCTTCCAGCGGCTTGGGAGGTGCCGCCGGCTTGGCAGGCTTGGCCGGTTTGCTGTCCTTGGTTTTGGCCTTGGCATCCGCTGCCGGCGCAGCCGCCACAGGCTCAGGTGCCATGACCGCCTTTTCGCTGGCGGGGAGTTCATCGACAGCCTTGAAGATCACCTCTGGATCGAGGGCAGTGTTGTCTTCGTCGTCCTTGAGGACATGCCGCTCACCGTCCTTGCCCACCAGAATCACCTTGGTGCCCTTGCTCGCGCCCAGCTTCAGCTCACGGATCAGGGCCATGGTGGTCTGCTGCTCAAGGTTCTTGTCCTCGCGCTTACCCATCATTTGCGCCACGCTGTACAGCACCAGGTTGCGCTCCTTGAACTTCGCCTGGGTGGCCGGGTCCTCAAGGGCCTTGTTCAGCCCGCGCAAGGTCGGGTCGGCGCTGCTCGGGGCAATCACAACCAATGGCCTGGCCTTGCCCAGTTCCTTGGCCAACGGCGCGTCACTGTCTGCGGCTAACAAGGGGCCAGCAACAGCAAGCAAGGTGGCGAGGGTCAGTGACCGGACGAGCATGTGTATCTCCTTATTCTCTCGATAAACCAAAGACTACAGATCATGGAGAAAGATCCGACGTGCGAGCCTAAACCAACTCGCCGGGCGGATGGCGCGCACAAAAGTAACTTGGCGTGTCCCGCCCCAGGACGGCCCCCGCAATAACGCCGCCCTCGAACCAGAGCATAGTCCATCAGGGGGCCGCCGCTTGGCGACTAGATAACGGCTGCCTGACCGCCGTGCGGCCACTTAGCGCAGGTAGATCACATCCAGCTCGCTGTGCACATCCAATGCATTGAGTGTGAGCTCGTGCATCAGCTCCCGCTCGGCGAGCCGGCGCTGGCTGGCGACGCGGTTGATTGCCACCAGGCGTTCTCCCTCAGGCGCCCTCGAGTCCGCCTGCAACGCCTCCAGGCGCTGGTGGAAGGGGGCATCAAGGGCGTCGAAACTTTCACGGTGGGCGCTGCGCAGGTGGGTTTGCCAAAAGTCCCGCTCGATCAGTGAGCTGGCCAGCCGCTCACCGTTTTCGCTGCTCAACACCAGATGGCGGGCATGGGCGATACGTGCCGCATCAACACCCGCCACGGGCCGAAACGCCATGCCATTGGTACGCACAGGCAGGTCGAGGTCGTTACGCAACGCCAGGCGGTAGGCCAGCGCAACCTCCACTTGATCCGGGTCGCCGCCATCAAGCTGACGCGCCTGGATATCCTGAAGCGCAACCCTGTCAAGTTCATCCAGCCGCCACAACTGGCGCCCCAGACGTAACAAGGCCGGCTCCTGATTACCCGCCGTAGCGTCGGTTTCAGCACGCCACACCATCATGCGCAGCTCAAGGTCACTGAAACGCAGCGCTACGCTGTCCTGGCAGGTCAACCGTGCGGCATTGCTGAACATCGACTCACACAGTTCTGTCGACGTCGCCATGGCTCGCAACATTTCCAGCACCCGGCTGGCGAGGTAGCGTGCCCCGGTATGGCTCTGGAAGTCAGCGGTTTCCATCAACCGCTCAAGCAGGTGGAAGAATTCTGCGGAAGCTGGCGGCGACTGTAGCCTCAGCCAGTGCGCGCCGAGCTCAGTGCGCAATTCGACACCAGCAGCGTCCATCCAATGCAGGCGCGCCGCTCTCAGCGTGGCGTTCTCCTCTGTGGTGGGAACAGCAGAACGCAAAGCCTCTTGAAAGCGCAGCGCTTCAGCTGCGGTGAACGGGTTACCCTGCAGTTGCACATCGCCCTCGATCCACAGGCGGGACTCATAAAATCGCGGCGCAACGCCTGTAAGCAGGTTGTCACGCAGGTCAAGCGTTCTCAGTAATGGACTCTGCATCAAGTAGTAGGGCAGGTACCGTAAACCTGCGTCAGCGAGCCTCAGCTCCCTGAGAGCCGGCAGGCCGCTTAACGAGAACGGTCGCCCCAGGGGGTTGTGAGACAAGTTGATCGAGACCAGCCCTGGGCAACTGGCAAGAATCGTCGCCTGGCCTGAGTCCAGGCTGATGTGGTTGTTGCTCAGGTTGAGGAACCGGAGATTAGGCATGCTCAGGAGTAATTGCGGTACACGCGTGAGGCGATTGTGTGGCAACTCAAGGCCGAAGATGTTCGGAAATGCGCGCAGGAAGCTGTCTGGCACGTGCTCAAGCTGCATGTTCTGCAACGTGAGCACATTGACAAGCTCAAACTGCACCTGGCTGGAAAGCTCAGGCAAGGTGCTTGTGCGCGTGTAGGCCAGTTCCCAACGGTGGTTACCCTGCAACGGCTCGCCGTTTTCGCTGATTGCCAGCAGCTGCTGCCAGCAATTGCGCAGCGCCCGCCTCAACCTGCGCCGGTTCTCCCGCTCCTCTGGGGTGTCCCCCTCATAGACCCACGAACGCAACTCGGTATTGAGCGCCGTATAGGCCTGCTCGTACTGGCGCAGTGTAGCCTCCAGGCCAATAACGCTGGCACGAGCCTGTTCTATCCAGGCAAATACCTGCTCATCCGTGAACGAGGGGTACAAGTAACGCACCCGACGCATGAATGGGCCGGGTCGATTACCGAGCAACCAATGCCTTGGACCACGGCCACTCAAGGGGTAGCCGACTCGGCCATCGGCCAGCCGTGCCGGCAAGCGCGCAGTGCCGGGTAGCACAGGGCTCAGTATCTGTTCGACCTCCTGGCGACGGGCCTGGGCCAGTAGGGTGACCTGTCTTCGCAACCGCTCGGTAAAGGGTTCCCCCAGTTCATAGGCGGTCTGCAGTTCAGCGTCATACGCTGCCCCCATGACCTCGAACAACTCACCCGCGTTGCCTGCAGGCCGGCCCTGCGTATCAAAGCGCCGGAAAGCGCCCGCCTGGTAAACCAGGTCACATACCTGTGCACCTGTGTCCATGACTAGCAATGGCGAATCGCTGACAGCCTCGTTGAACAATCGCCAGCGTATGCCTCTGGGGGCCGCTGGCAAATACCCGAGCATGCGTAGCGTAACCCGTGCCAGGTCCAGGCCCTGCGGCGTGTCCCAGTACAACGCCTCATAAACACGCGCCATGCGGATGGGCAACAGCATGCGCCTTGCATGCTCGGCCAGGCGCAACGGCACCCGTCCGGTTGCCAGCAGTCGCTCGCGATCCGCAACACTGGCCTGCGCCAGCAACGCCTTGGCAGCCGGACCGTGCAGTGACGGAAACGCACGCTGCAATGCGGCCTGTGCATCATCAGGCCGCGGCTCCAGCCAGGTATAGAGGCGATGCTGCAACAGCCGCCGCTGCTTCCAGCCCAGTTCTGCCAAGGCCCGTTCGGAAAGCCCCTGCGCACCAGGCAGGCCGCGCAACTGCTCAAGCGCCACGCTGTCTTCAACCGTCTGCTCCGAGCGCAACTGGCCTACCAGCACACGAACCCGCCGCTCAAGCAGTGCGCGCCGGGCACTGTCGAGCAAACCAGGTTCCGCAGCGCGCCCCAGGACATGCAACGCACGCAAGTGGTCCTCGTGCACGTCATGCACGGCCAGCAACTGATCGAGCTGTTCGTCATCGAGCTGGGCCAGCTGCCCACCCAGGCGTCTGCACAGGTAACGACTACCACGCCACTGCGTGGGTTGCTCACTCCACAGCCGCCAGGCCCCTGCACCATTGTGTATCAACAATGGGCCATGACCGTCACGCGGTTGCAATTGCCAATGGTCGTCAACAGCCCGTTGGGTCACCTTGTAGTAATGACCCTCCATGGCAATCCAGGCTTGTTCATCGAGTCGCCAAACCCCGGCTTCATCGCATATGGCCTCGGCAGGCGGGGTTGTGCTGCGAAACGCGGCAAGATCGCCATTCCAAAGGCGCTGGCTTCCGTCCTCCAGGTGCGCCGTCTGCAGGCCATCTACCAGTACCGATCGGTTCCACAACCGCTGTACCGCCGTGGCCCCTGCAGCGGTGGCAGCGATCACGGCAAGGTCGGTCGCAACCTGGGTGACGTGCTCCAGGGCTTCGCGGGTATCGCCCTCCTGCCAGGCCTCGATGGCGAGAAACACTTCACCCAGCCACCGCCATGCACTAAGGGCCAGCAATGCGACGCCCAGGGCTGGCATGTAGAGACTGGCGGCAGTGAGCAGTGACAGCCCCAAGGTTGCCAGGTGCCGCTCATGGGCCTGCTGAAGCTCGCGGTCCAGCCTGGCCACAGGCGTGGCCACCACAGCCGCGTCATCCTTGACCTGGGCAGCGCGCATGGCGGCCAGATCCTTGAACAGGTAGCCACCCAACGGCACCGTGTGCTCACCCAGGTCGATGTTTGCCCAGATAGGCAGGTCGTCATAACCAGCAACTACCTTGGTAAAAAATGTCTGGCGGTCACGATGGCGTATGAAGCGCGTGAAGAACTGCCGATATTCGACGTTGCGCAAGCGTTGGCCCAGGACCTTGCGGGCGAACTGCTGCAAAGTGTCGTATGCACTCCAGGGCCCATGCGGATCACCGGGAACATAGACCAGCACACGCCGAGTAGAGGTATAGATAGGCGCGAAGGTCTCATCACGCACATCGAACACCACAATTTGCTGCAGCGGGCAGCCCAGCAGCTCCAGACGCTTGCCCACAACCCGCGCGTCGTTGAGCGGGGGAAGCCAACCTTGACGCCACAGCCCCATCACCAACTCCAGCTCGGCATTGCTCAGCACACCTTGATGACGCGCCTTGAACGCATCGACCAGCATGCCATGGCGTATGCCGTCGGCCAGCAATGCCTGGGCGTACGGCGCTTTCAGTTGCTCATCCAGATGGCGTTGGTATCGCTGGCCCAAGTCCAGTTCGCGCACCAATCTGGCGAACTGTACGGCACTGGGCAGGCCAGTCGCGGAGTCATTGGTGTGACGAACCCCGTTTCCGGGTGCCTGGCCATTGGCCTGGGCTTGTATAGCGGTGAAGTTTCGCAACGCCGCTTCAAGCAATGGCGTCTGGTAGTACACCGTCTCGCTCAAGGGTACGCGTATCGGTGCATAGGTGCTCAACGGCCGTTCAGACGCTGCGCGGAACCACAGTTGGCTGAGCGGTTGGCTTACCTTGAATCGTTCGCGCAACGCCTGCTGCAAGGCCACTGCGGCAAAGTGCTCGATACTGTCGATGCCCGCCAGCAACTCGGCAATGCGGTAGCGGCAGTGCAAACCGCCGTTCAATGCCTGACGCAAAACAGCCAACTGTTCGGGGCTGCCCGACTGTAGCCAGTCGGGCAAGCGTCTGGCGATGATCTGGTCCTGGGCTGCCTGCTCCAGCAGCTCGTGTGGATGCTGCGCTCTACTCATGGCTTGGGGCCTTTGCGTGCGGAAACGCACGAGGCTAGCGCCGGGCCAAAGGCAACAGCGCCTAACAGGCTACTACCTTTGCCCCTGGGCCAAACGGGGGGCTCAATACCACGGTGTTGCGGGGGCGATCATCACCGCCGTCAAATGCCCATCCAGTGCCTGCCGGGTGAGCTGCCGGTACACATTCAGCTCTCGCTGTTGCACACGGTCCTGCAAGCGATTGAATTCGGCTTCCGGGGCGTCGCGCTCTTCCAGTGCTTCCCGTTCATCATGCAAGGATTGCGGAACGCGAAGCCGGCCGGGAAACTTCTGCGCCAGGTAGTCTTTCCAAAAGCGCGTAGTCGCCAGGTAGTCCACCAACGCATCCCTGGACTGGGCATGCCTGACGAAGTTTTCACCCGCACGCAGGTCTTCCCGCGAAAGACTCGCTACACCCGCGTTGAGCATCTCGTCATGCTCGATCGGCAGGTCAAGCATATCCGCAAGTTGCAGGCGGTAGGCCAAGGCAAACTCAAGCGACTCGTCAGGCCTGCCCACCCGTATGGCATGCAACCCTGCCACCTCATCGAGCACGTCCAGACGCCAGCACTGCCCGCCCAGATGCAACAAGGCTCGCTCCTGATCGCCCGGCAGATCGCGGTTCAAGGCTTTCCATATCCTTGCACGCACTTCCAGATCACTGAAGCGCAGCGTGGCATTGTCCTGGCAGTGCTCAGTCAGTGCATGTTCATACAATTCGCGCTGCAGCGCTGGTCGCTCGTGCATGTAGTCCAGCATCCGCAGTACACGCATCGCCAGATAACGGGACAGGATTTCATTCTGGAAGTCCGCCGAAGTGGTGAGCCGATCCAGCAGATGGAAGAAGTCTTTCGAGGCTCTGTTGCCATAGAGCTTGCCCCAGACATTGGCCATGTGATCGCGCTGTTCCTGCACCACAAGGTCCAGCCAGCGCTGCTTGGTCGGCACCTGATCGTCAAGCGCCTCGTTCCACACATCCCTGGCCCCCAACAGCGGATTACCCGAAAGCCTGACCCGGCCGGTGCGCCACAGGGTCGAGCGATAGAATCCGAATGGCAACGTGCGGATACCGTTTTCACTGATATCCAGCGTATGCAGGCTACTGGAATGCAGGATGCCACCGGGCACGTCCGTCAGTTGTGCATTACGCAACATCAAGGCATTCAGGCCAGGCATCTCGGTAATCGAAAACGCATGCTGCAGCGGGTTATGCGACAGGTTCAGATAAATCAGGCGCCGGCAGCTGGCAAGCAGGTTGGCCGCTCCGGCCTCCAGGCGAATCTGGTTACCCGATACGTCCAGCACGCACAGGCGCTGCGCGATTTCCGCCGTCAGTGGCAAACTACCCAGGCGGCAGTTGGTAATGCTCAACGTGCTCAGCGTGGAAAATGCGCGAAGAAAGCGCTCCGGTACATGGCGTATCTGCAATGATCGCAGCGCCATTTCCGACACGTGGGAAAAACTGACATTTGCCGGAATGCCGGGCAACTCATCGAGGTCACTGTTGTAGGTACTCAGCAGGAACCCGGCGCCCTCCTCCACGGCTCCCAATTGCTTGGGTATCAGGTAGCGCCAACAGTCGATCAGGCCCCGAGCGAACTCGCGACGCGCTTTCCAGTGCCAGGCTTTGACCGTGGCGATTTTCCAGGTCCCTAACGACTTGCGCAGGGCGTTGAGCTGTCCTTTCAGGACAAGCAGTTCAGTTGCGGGGTCACGCTGCGCTGCACGAAGCCGCGCCAACCAATGGTGGACCTCTGCATCATCAAAGCCTGGGTACAGGTCCCTCAGCTCCGCCGCCAGGTTTCTCACCCCGCCTTGAGCACGCTGGCGCCAACCACTCAAGGGGTAGCCAATTCGGCCGTTGGCCAGGCGTTGTGGCGGCTTGAAAGTATCAGCTGGCTGCCTGATGTCGAGCAATTCGGCGATCAGCTGGCGCCGCTGCGCCACTCGGCGTGCCATGTCCGAACGTAAATGCAACGCAAATGGCTCGCCAATGCCCAGCGTCTCACGTTGTTCGTGGCTATACCCCTTTGCCAACTGCTGGAACAGCTCGCCTGGGCCACCCAGGGCCGCCCCTCGCTCATCGCTGAGGTAAAACTCGCCACCTTTGAAATGAAGGTTCAAGTCTCGGCCCAGGCCCTGGCCGCGCCATAATGGTTCTGCCAATTCGCCGTCGAACAAGCGCCAGCACGGACCATTGGCAGCCCCCGGCAAGCGCTCAAGCAATTTGAGGGCGACCCGGGCAAGGTCCAGACACTGAGGCGTGTCGAACAACAGTGCCTCGTATACCCGCACACAGCGAATACGCCTGACAAGCGCCGCTGCCGACGGGTTCAGGTCACCTTGACCTGCGCTGTTCAACAGTGCCTCGGCCGCCAGGCGATGCAGGCTCGCAAAGTCACGCTGCAGCACTTGCGTGTCTGCTGTTACCGGGTATTTTTCGTAGTACAACTGCCCCAGCAAAGACCGGCGCCTGAGCCATACCCGGTCAGCCAGCCGGGCATGCGTCATCGACGCGGCAACTCCCCACTGCCGCACCCGGGCAAACAACGCGATGTCGACCACCTGACCGCCCACTCGCAACTGACTGACCAACGCCCGGATACGGTTGACCAGTACAATGCGGCTGACCGTATCGATCAGGCAGGCCTCGGGTGGCTGGCCGCAAACATGCAGACCCCGCAAATGACTGGCATCCAGACCATGAATGGCCAGCACCTGGTCAACTTGTTCATCTTCCAGCAGGCTGAATTCATTGCCAAGGCGTCGAAACAGGCTACGCGGCTCATCCCATTCGATCGGCTGCTCGCACCAGGCCCGCCAGGCACCGGCCCCGTTATGCCGCAGCTGCGGGCCATGCCCCTGCATTGGCACGATTTGCCATTGCTCGTCAGAACGCTGTATCACTTCATAGAAGTAGCCATCCATTTTGACCCAGCTACGGCCTTGCAAGCGGTAAACCCCTTCGGCATCGGCCTGGGCCTGCAGGGGCGGTGAAGCACTGCGAAACGGCGCAAGGTCGAACCGCCAGAGTTTTTCACTGCCATCTTCAAGCCGTGCGGTCGCCAGTTCGTCGACCAGATGCCACTGCCGCGCCACCGCGCCAAACACCGCCGCAGTGAGTCCGACCATGGCCACCGTTTCGGCAATGTTCATCAAGTGGTCAAGCGCCGCCTGGGTATCGCCTTCGCCCCAGTCCTCGACGGCATGGTAGACATCCTTGAGCATGCCCCAAACCATGACGGCCCCCAGAAAGGCACCAATGCCAGGCACGAACAGGCCTGCAACGTTGGCTACCGTCCAGGCAGCGGAGATCAAGCGATCTTGCCGTTCACTGCTGGCTTTGCCATCGATTGCCTGCACAGGCACCGCAACAACCGCTGCATCATCCTTGATCTGGTCAATGCGCGCCTGCGCCAGATGATCGAACAACGGCAGCGGGTAAGCCGCGGTGTGCTGGCCCATGTCTCGCGAGGCCCATGTGGCAACATC
Organism: Pseudomonas sp. NPDC089392; assembly: GCF_044749595.1. Taxonomy (NCBI): domain Bacteria; kingdom Pseudomonadati; phylum Pseudomonadota; class Gammaproteobacteria; order Pseudomonadales; family Pseudomonadaceae; genus Pseudomonas; species Pseudomonas sp. NPDC089392. The sequence goes on along the minus strand of NZ_JBIVIF010000026.1, from coordinate 19,661 downwards.
CATCAGCTGATCGGCAACCTGGGTAAAGAATGCCGAGCTGTCACGGCGACGAATGAAACGGGCGAAAAAGCGCTGATACGACGCATCGCCCAGACGCTTGCCCAAGGTGCGCCGGATGAACGTATCCAGATCTGCGGTGGCACTCCAGGGGCTGACCGGGTCGCCAGGTATATGCACCAGCACGCGCTTGCTCGACGTAACTCCAAGGGTCGTCGTGATCTGGTCGAGCACAACCACTTGCTCAACCTTGCAGCCATATACCGTCAACTGTCTGGCGACCACTGGGCAGCCCTCCAACGTACCGGGGCTTCCTGCACGGCAAAGGTCAAAGACCAATGCCAGCTCATCCGCCGTCAGTACACCCTCACTCCTGGCCTTGCAGGCGTCGAGCAGCATCGACGATACCTGCAGCTCTTTCAGGGAGGACTTGACGCTATGGCCATCCAGCGCCGGACTGGCTGGGGCGTCGAGTATCGAGGCAAGGTGTTCCTGGTAACGCTTGCCCAGGTTCAGTTGTCGACAACCTTTGGCGAACGCCGTGGCAGACATCTGGGTAAACTGGCTGCCATCATGCCCTACCACACAATCACCATGTGGAAAGCCATCCGCGTGCGCCTGGATCTCGGTAAAGTTGGCCAGCGCTGCATCGAGCAAGGGTATGTCGTAGCTGTTTTTTTCCTGCTGGGGCATGCGCCCTGTGGCCAACTCCGGCGCTGGCGAAAGGGTGAAATAGAAATGGCGCAAAAACAGCGCATCAACATCCAGTGAAGCATACAAGTCTTGTTGCAACGCTCGTTGCAGCAGCGGCTTGCAATACTGCTCAATGCCCTGGATACGGCCCATCTCACGGTCCAGGCGCTGGCGGCAGGCAAAACTGCGTTTCAGCGCCTCCAGCACTTTGCCCAGCTGCTCGCGCGTCAGCAAAGCCCGCCCAGGCAGGCTTTCGGCGACGCGCAGGTTACGTAACCATGCCGGCAAACGTCGGGCAATCATGCCGTCCTGATAGCCTTGCTCGGCCGCCAGATCGGCGTCGGCCGCAGGCACTCGACCTTCATTGTGTTGCATTTCGCCCCCTGATCAATCAAAAGGAGCGAAGCTAGTCTTGCGCGTCAGGCTGCAAGTGCCAGATAGATACCACGGTTTCAGAACAACATCAGCTGACGGTCTGTGAGGGCACAGAAGTCATCGCCAACGAACGGCAGGATCGCATCGGCCACGGGCTGCAACTGGCGGCTCAGGTAGTGCTCATAGTCGATCGGCGCCTGCAGGTTTTCCAACGGCTCGGGGCCGGCGGTAGTAATCAGGTAGCTGATCCAGCCACCTCGCTGGTACTGCTGAGGCCGGCCCATGTGGCGATTGTAGTCATCCGCCAGGCGCGCGGCACGCACATGCGGCGGTACGTTGCGCTGGTAGTCGGCCAGCGGCCGGCGCAGGCGCTTGCGGTACACCAGCAGCTCATCGAGTTCACCAGCCAGTGTCTGTTGCACGTACTGGCGTACGTAGTCACGGTACGGCTGGCCACGGAAGATGCGCCCGTACAGCTCTTGCTGGAACTGCCGGGCCAGCGGCGACCAGTCTGTACGTACCGACTCCAGGCCCTTGTAGACCATCTCTTCACTGCCATCGGCCCGCTGCACCAGGCCGGCATAGCGCTTCTTGCTACCCTCGTCCGTACCGCGAATGGTCGGCATCAGGAAACGCCGGTAATGCACTTCGAACTGCAGTTCCAGCGCGCTTTCCAGGTTCATGGTCGTGCGCAGGTACTCACGCCACCATTGGTTGACCAAGGCCACCAGCATGCGGCCAATACGCGCCGCGGCCTCCTCGCCATGGGCACCCTTGAGCCAGACGAACGTGGAGTCGGTATCCCCGTAGATGACCTCATACCCTTCGGCTTCGATCAACGCCCGGGTCTGGCGCATGATCTGGTGACCGCGCATGGTAATCGACGAGGCCAGGCGCGGGTCGAAGAAGCGGCAACCGCTTGAACCGAGCACGCCGTAGAAGGCATTCATGATGATCTTCAAGGCCTGCGAAAGCGGCGCGTTGCCTTCGCGCTTGGCCGCTTCGCGTCCCTGCCACACCCGCTCGACAATTGCCGGCAGGCAATGCTGGCTACGCGAAAAGCGACCGCCCCGGAACCCCTCCACCGAGTGTTCATCATCAGGCAGGCGCAAGCCTTCGACCAACCCCACCGGGTCGATCAGGAACGTGCGAATGATCGACGGGTACAGGCTTTTGTAGTCCAGCACCAGCACCGAGTCGTACAGGCCAGGCCGCGAATCCATCACGAAACCACCCGGGCTGGCTTCGTCCGGGCGGCTGCCCAGGCTGGGGGCAACAAAGCCCAGGCGGTGCATCTGCGGAATGTACAAATGGCAGAAAGCGGCCACCGAACCCCCGCTGCGGTCCACGGCAAGGCCGGTGACCGACGACCGCTCCAGCAGGAATTCGAGCAGACGGGTATGCGCGAAAATGCGCGTGACCAGCTCGCAGTCCTTTAGGTTGTAGCGCGCCAGTGCCGGTTTGTCCTCGGCGAAGCGGCGGTTGATTTCATCCATGCGCTGGTAGGGTGTATCGATGGCCTTGCCTTCGCCGAGCAAGGTCTGGGCGACGCTCTCAAGGCTAAACGATGGGAAGCTCCAGGTTGCCGAGCGCAGCGCTTCGATACCGTCGATCAGCAGCCGCCCCGGGGTATCGGCAAACACATGGCCGCCGCCGGCATGGCTACGCAGGGTCATGGGAGCACCGTTGCGGCCCAGTGCCAACGGCACTTGCAACTGTTTGGCATGCTCATGCAGCAAGCGCAGGTCGAACTGGATCAGGTTCCAGCCAATGATTGCGTCCGGGTCGTGCACGGCCATCCACTGATTCAGGCAGGCCAGCATCTCGGCGCGGTCTTCGCAATAGTGCAGGTCGAAGTCGACGTCAGCAGGGTTGCCGTTGGGCGAGCCAAGCATGTAGACCTGGCGCTGGCCGCAACCCTCCAGGGCAATGCTGTACAACTCACCGCGTTCGCTGGTTTCGATATCCAGCGATACCAGGCGCAAGGGTGGGCGATAACCTGGGAACGGCTTGAGCTGGGCGTCGCAGAGCACGCCCTGGGCATCGGGTTTGCCGGTGAATTGCACCGGGGCAGTGATGAAGCGTTCCATCAGGTAGCGCTCCGGCGGGCGGATATCGGCTTCGAACACCTCGATGCCGGCACTGCGCAGGCGTTGCTCCAGTTGCATCAGCTGGCGATGCTGGCGGCAATACAGGCCTAGTACCGGACGCTGGTCGAAATCCTTCAGGCGCAGTGGCTTGAGCTTTACCCCGTGCTCCTTGGCCAGCAACACACGGGCATGCTCGGCCTGCGCCTGCGGGATAAAGGCCACCGACTCCTGTGGTGCCAGGCGCAACTGCCGTGGCCCCTGGTCGGTAGCCAGCCAGAACTCCACGCAGGTGCCTTCGGGCGTGTCATGCCAATGCCGGGTCAGGACAAAGCCCTGCTGCAACTCCACTGCGTCGACCTCTGAATCGTCTGTTCAGGGGAGATTCTACCTTCGAAGTGCCTGCCGTGAGAGATTTAGCGCCTGCGAGATCGAGCGCCGCAGGTGTTCACCGAAACATTTTCAGCGCCGGTGAGAACGAGCGCCGCAGCGTTCGCCTTGACACATTCAGCGCCTGTGAGATCGAGCGCCGCCCGCGCGGCGCTTCGCGGCTAAAGCCGCTCCTACGTTTGTTTCGGGCCAGTCCATCCTGTACCAGGCGCGCGCGACCGCCTTGTTTGTACGACGCGATATTAAGACATGCGCCAAGGCGTTCGCGCGCAAATGCCACAGGCATAACTGGCCAGAAACAAACGTAGGAGCGGCTTTAGCCGCGAAGCGCCGCGCGGGCGGCGCTCGATCTCGCAGGCGCTGAATGTGTCAAGGCGAACGCTTCGGCGCTCGATCTCACAGGCGCTGGAGCCCCTAAGCCAAACGTCTCCCAGCCACAAAACCATTACCCCTCCCGGCCCAGGCCAACAGCCAGGCCAGTGCCGTCAGCCCTAGCACAACCCCACCAAACCCTTCCACGCCAACCCCGCTCAGCAACAACCCACCAATGATCCCGCCCAGGGCAATGGCACTGTTCCACACCGTCACCAGCATCGACTGCGCCACGTCACCGCCCTCGCCCGCCGCATCGGCGCAGGCGGTTTGCAACAGGGCCGGTGCGCCACCGTAGGTCACGCCCCACAAGGCGATGCTCAGGTACATCAGCCACGACGAGGCCTGCCCCAATGCCAGCGTCGCCAGGGCAAAACCGGCCAGGCTCAACAGCACCAGCGTGCGCAGGTGGCGGTCGACCAGCAACCCCACCAGGCCGATCCCGGCCAGCGCCGACAGGCCAAACACCATCAGCACCGGGCCAATGTCCGCCGCCATGCCGGCCGCCGCCAGCAACGGCACGATGTAGGTGTAAAGAATGTTGTGGCCAAGGATCCAGCTGAGGATCACCAGCAGCACCAGCAACACCCCTGGCGTACGCAGCACCTGCATTGCCGCCGGGCGCTTGCCGGCAGCGTGCCCCGGGTAGTCCGGCACCGCGCGCAACACCCACACCACCAGCAACAGCGCCACCAGGGTGACCACCACGAAGGTTGCCCGCCAGCCCAGCCCCGCGCCCAACCAGGTGGCAATCGGCAGGCCGAGCGACAATGCAATCGGTTGGCCCAGCATGGCCAGCGCCATGGCCCTGCCCTGCTGGTCCACTGGCACCATGCGCCGTGCATGGCCAGCAATCAGCCCCCAGGCAAGCCCGGCCGCAGCGCCGGTGAGAAAACGCAGCACCAGGGTCAGGTTGTTGGAGGTCGACAAGGCGGTCAGCCCGTTGAACAACACAAAGCCGATGATCGCCAGCAACAGTGCCCGGCGGCGATACCAGCCTTGGGTCAAGGTCACCAGCGGGATGGCGGTCAGCAACGAGCCCAGGGCATAGGCCGTGACCCACTGCCCAGCCATGGCCTGGCTGATGTGCATGCCGTTGGCGATCTGGTCGAGCAGGCCGGCTGGCAGGGTTTCACTGAGGATGGCGATGAAGCCGGTCATGGCCAGCGCCAGCAGCCCGCTGAAGGGCAAGCGTTCGGCGCTGGCGGTCTGCAGCGCTTCGGAGGATGTCTGGGACATTGCAAATGCCTTGAGAGGAAAACGAGGCGGACAGTCTGCAAGGCAAGGGCATTACGGAAAAAGACGCTTACAATGCCGCTCACCCAGGACACCAATGTCCGTAATCAGGCATGCAAGATGGACAGCCTCAGTGGCTTCGTGGTTTTCAATCGAGTGGCCGAAACCCGCAGTTTCGTCGCCGCAGGCCAGTCGCTGGGTATCAGCGCTTCAGCCGTGGGCAAACGCGTGGCACGCCTGGAAAGCCGCCTGGGCGTTCGCCTGTTCCACCGCAGCACGCGCAGCATCACCCTCACCGCCGAGGGCACGCTGTTCCTTGAGCGCAGCCGGCGCATCCTGGCCGAGATCGAGGCCACCGAACAGGAACTGTCGCAGGCCAGCGAGACCCCGCGTGGCCGCCTGCGGGTAAGCATGCCGCAGGTCACCGGGCTGGTGATGCCGGCGCTGGCCGAGTTCATGGCGCTGTACCCGCAGGTGGAGCTGGACCTGGACTTTTCCGACCGCATGGTGGATATCGTCGGCGAAGGCTTCGATGTGGTGATGCGTGGCGGGCAGCCGGTGGATTCACGGCTCAATGCCAAGTTCCTGGGGCACTTCCAGCACTGCCTGGTGGCTTCCCCCGAGTACCTGCGCGAACGCGGTACGCCCCTGCACCCGCGCGACCTGGCGGCACACACCTGCCTGCATTACCGGTTCCCCAGCAATGGCAAGCTGGAAACCTGGCCGCTGCGTCAGGAGCACCCTGAGCAGGGCTACAACATCCCCATCTCGATGGTCTGCAATCACGTCGAGACACGCGTCTGCTTCGCCGTCAACCACCGCGGCATCACCTGCCTGCCGGACTTCAACGTGGGTCGCGAACTGGGTAACGGCTCACTGGTCAGCGTGCTCGACGACTTCATGGAGCGGCGCGGCAGCTTCTACCTGCTATGGCCGTCCGGGCGGCAGATGCCGCCAAAATTGCGGGTGTTCATCGACTTCATGCTAGAGCGCGTGTTCAACCGTAAAGGTAGTTGATGTCCTTGTAGGCCAGCGGCGGTACCTGGCCGAGCAAGAAGTCGCGCAGCTTGTGCATTTGCCGGGCCTTGGGGCTGGCCTTGAGCCAGGTCATGTAATACCCGTCACCCGTGGCCACCGCGTGCTTGAACGGCGTGACCAGGCGCCCGGCCGCCAGGTCGGCGGTGGCCAGCACCAGGTCGACCACGGAAATACCCAGGCCTTGCTGGGCGGCCGAGATGCCTTGGTCGAGGGTGTCGAACACCTGGCCTTGGTCGAGGCTGATGTCCAGCGCGTCCATGCGCGCCAGCCAGCGCCGCCAGTCACGACGGTCGGGGGACGGGTGCAAGAGTTCGCATTGGCGCAGGTCGGCCAGGTCCGGTTGCTGCGCCGCCATGTAGTCCGGGTGGCACACCGGGATCAACCATTCATCGAACAGCTTGAAACTTTCGACATCGGCGGGGAAACGCCCGTTGGCCAACAGGATGGCGCAATCGTAGGGCTCGGAATAGAAGTCCACAGTGTCGATGTCCATCCACACGCTGGACAACTGCACACTGCAGTTGTCGTCGTCCTTCTTGAACGCATCCAGCGCTCGCAGCAGCCAGCGCATGGTGAGCGTGGAAGGCGCTTTCAGGCGCAGGCCGTAGCGGTCCTGGCGCAGCAACGCACAGGCATTTTCGATGATCTTGAAGCCAACCTTGAGCTCTTGTGACAGCAAACGGCCGTGCTCGGTCAGGCTCAGTTTCGGGCCGCGACGTTCGAAAAGATCGCAGCCAAACATGGCTTCAAGCGTTTTGATGTGGTGGCTGACGGCGCCCTGGGTCAGCGCCAGTTCCTCCGCCGCGCGGGTGAATGAACCATAGCGAGATGCCACCTCAAAGGCACGCAAGGCGTGCAAGGCCTGAATCCGTTCCGACATGTAGACGCCCCGAGCATGAGTAAGACTAATAGTAGGTCATAGTTCCACGCGTTTTACAACGTGAAGTCCGTCTCAGAAAATGCAGGTAAACAATAAACATAACCAAGATCCTGCCTGCATATGACTGGAACGTTACTTTAACTAAACGCCTGGGGAAATCATGTTTACGGGTTATGGAAATTGCTATCGCCTGGACGCGCTAGAGCTGGCCGCTGAACATGTTGCTAACTCACAGCATTGGACGTATCAGACCATAAAACATTTTCGCAGTGTTCTCGCCAACCCCGATTTCCCCTGCCTGTTCGGGCGAAAAGCGGTAAATGGTGAAACCTGTCACATTCTCTTCGCCCGTGCCGAGCAACTGGCCGATGATATCGCCCAGGGCCTTGCCGACTATGTGGGCAGCATGGCCCCGATCAAACCCAAGCAGCGTATCGGCAGCCCGCTGGTGGTGTTTCTCGAAACCGCAGCTGGCAGCACCCTGGCCGAACAACAAGCCCTGGCCTGGAAGGTATTGCGCGGCGTACATGCGCGCGACCCTCAGCCCTGGCCGCAAGGCATTCCAACCGACCCCGACGACAACGGCTGGTCATTCTGCTATGCCGGCATGCCGTTGTTCTTCAACATGAACTTCCCTGGCCACCAGCAAATGAAAAGCCGCAACCTGGGGCAGCACATCACCTTCGTCATCAACCCGCGGGAAAACTTCGACGAAGTGGCCAACGCCAGCACCGAAAGTGGCCAACGCATCCGCGAGCGCATTCGCGAGCGCGTGCGCCACTACAACGACGGTGTCATGCCCGACACACTGGGCTTCTTCGGCGACGCCGACAACTATGAGTGGAAGCAGTACCAACTGCAGGAGGCAGGGTCACTCAATCCGTCACGCTGCCCGTTCCACGCCCATGCCGTACCGCAGGCAACACCAGACACATTGATCGAGAACTGACCGTGAATACTGCACTCACTGCTACCTATGCCCTCACCGTCCTGTTGCTGATCGCCACCCCCGGCCCGGTGGTGGCACTGATCGTCAATACCGCAGCCGCCTCCGGCTCGCGCAAGGCCATGTTCACCGCCGTCGGTACCAACTGGGCATCACTGGTACTGATCGGTGCTGCGGCCTGGATCATCCTCACCAGCGCTGCCATCGACAAGGCCTGGCTCAGCGCCATGAGCCTGATGGGCTGCATGTTCATCGGCTACATCGCCATCGGTACGCTGAAAGACGCCTTGCAGGCGCCCGCGGCAGAGGCGGCGAGCGAGGCTGCCAAACCTGCGCGTGGAGGCCTGTTGCAAGGCTTCATGGTGGGTATCTCCAACCCCAAGGACATCATCTTCTTCATCGCCTTCTTCCCGCAGTTCATCCAGATCACCGAGTCATTCGGCAAAAGCATGGTGGTGCTGTCGCTGCTGTGGGTGGCCATCGATTTCGCCGTGCTCAGCCTGTACATCTTCGCCATCGGCAAGATCGCCTCGCAGCGCAGCAGCCGCCTGATCAGCCTGGCCTCGGGCGTCGCCCTGCTGCTGATCGCGGCCGGCGGCCTGCTGTACAACCTGAAAGAACTGGCGGCCTGAATGTGATGCGAAGTGCCCAGTGCAACAGAAGGACAGCCCATGAAAGCGACTGACACGCGCCTGCCTCCTTCGCCGTTGCAACAGGATTACCAGCGCTTTCTGCTGCTAGGCAGCCGCCGTGCACCGCACACCGTACAGGTGCACGAAACCGGCTACCGCTCCGGCACCATCAACACCGATGCCCTCGGCCTGCGCTACAGCCATTGCGCCGGCAAGCGCTTTTCCGCAGCCGAGCGTGGCGGTGCGTCGCGCATCAATTTGCTGGTCGGCGGCTCTACCGCCCTGGGCATCGGCGCCAGCTCTGACGAACACACCGTAGCATCGCACCTGTCCATGCTCACCGGCGAAGTCTGGCTGAGCCTGGCCGGTTGTGGGCTCAATGCCAGCCAGGAGCTGCTGATGTTCCTGACCCACCAGCACCGCCTTGGCCAGCTGGGCCATGTGGTTGTGCTCAGTGGCCTCAACAGCCTGGCCCACGAAGCCCTTTGCGAAGTCCTCGCCAGCCCTCACGACCCGCAGCACGCCCAGGCCTACCAAGGTTTTCTCAACAGTTTCAGCGAAGGCATGCAGCCTACCGCGCCCCCTCGCCGGCAGTCGCTGTGGCGGCGCATCAGCCAGGTCTTGGCCGGCCCTCCTGTCGAGGCGCCTGTGGCCTGGCCGCTATCGCCCCCCGAGAAGCGCCTGGCGCGCGCTGCCGATAACATTGGCCGTACCCTGCGCCAATGGGACCGCCTGCTAGCTAACAGCCATGCTACCCTCACCTTCATCCTGCAGCCGTTGCTGCCCTGGTGCCGCGATACCCTGCCTGCTGGCGAGCAGGCCATGCTGGCCGCGCTGGAGCAACAACCGGCCAACTTCGACCGGCTGCTGGACGGCGCTTTCGACAGCCAACTGCACTCGGCCTTTTTCCGCCGTATCAAGAACCAGGCCGATCCGGTTCCCTGCTACGACATGAACTGCATGCTCAGCAGCTCGCCGGTGTTCGCTGCCGACCTGTTCATCGACCGCCTGCACCTGAACGATCTGGGCAACAATGCCCTGGCCAAGGTCATCACGGCCAAGCTTGGCCTGGCTCAGGAAAAACACGCACAGCGCAAGGTCACGCCTATCAAGCTCGTCTGACAATCATCGGATGGTCTTCCGGCCAGCCCCCTTGGGTGGCTAGAATACGTCGTCGTTCAGATATGCCCGAGGCGCACGCTTGACCGCCATGAACATCGAAGCCGTCCATCATTACCTGGCATACCGTAGGGTTTGCCAGTGATCCGCCTGCTTCGCCTGCCCCCACTGCTGCTCGCACTGATGCCGCTGGCCGTGCACGCGCTGGAGGTGCGCATCGACCCGCATGCCGACCTGCTCTACCGCCAGGCCTTGCCCCTGTTGGAACAAGCTGATCGCCAGGACGACGATAGCGGCGCGCTGCGCACCGCCGTGGGCGGCGACCCCGAGCTCAGTCGCCAGGGTCAGGCCATGGCCCACACCTTGCCGACGGCGGTCGCCTTGCTGAAAAAGTCCGTGGAGCTGGGCCACCCTGTCGCGCAGTACCGCCTGGCGCTTTACTACATGACTTACCTGCCTGCGGCGCAAATTCCCGATGCCGCCTGCCCGTTGCTCGAAGCCAGCCTCAAGCAGGGTTTTGCCGCCCCCGCGCCAGCCATCGCCACCTGGTGCCGGCCATACAATGCAAGCAGCGAGTACCGCGCCGCGCTGGAAGCCATCCCCAACATGGCCACCGTGTACGCCCCCTACTACCCGCAACCGGCCACCCGCCTGGCCTGCAGCCGCAGCCGGCCGCAAGGCCTGCAAATGCTGTGGGGTCGCCAGCGTGACTACCAGGCCGAGGTGTTCCGCCTGCTCGGCGACCTCGACCCGCAGCACCGCCAGAGCCTGCTGCAGCGGGCCGTGGACATCAATGGATGTGTAACGGCGCAGCAGCATCTGACCAGACGTCCCTGACCCTTGAACGGGCGCTGTCCATTGCAGGAGCGGCTTTAGCCGCGAACACCGGCAAAGCCGGTGCCATGCACCGCGTTGGATTCTTCGCGGGCGCGCCCGCTCCCACAAGGAACCGCGTCAACCAGCAAGATCGTTCAAGCCATCTGCCCACCCCGTCTGGCATGCTGGCCTACCACGTCACGCACTGCAGCCATCATGCCCCACATAGCCCGCCAAGCCTTCCTCCACGGCGCCATCGCCATTCTCCCGTTATCCCTGGCCGTCGCGCCCTGGGGCCTGTTGGCCGGTTCCATGGCCATCGAAGCCAACCTCAGCGCCTGGCAGGGGCAAGGGCTGTCGGCCATCGTTTTTGCCGGTGCTGCGCAACTGGTGGCGATTGGCATGATCAAGGGCGGTGCCAACCTGGCGTCGATCCTGCTGACTACCCTGCTACTGACCTCACAGCACCTGCTGTACGGCCTGTCGATGCGCCCGGTACTGTCCAGCCAACCGCTGCGCTGGCGGCTGGGCCTGGGCTTTCTGCTGACCGACGAGTTCTTCGCCCTGACCAGCCAGTATGACCAGCAGCAGTTCAACCGCTGGTATGCCCTGGGCGTGGGCCTGACCTTCTACGTTGCCTGGAACCTGTTCACCCTGGCCGGCATCCTGCTGGGGCAGAACATTCCGCACCTGGACCAATACGGCCTCGACTTTTCCATCGTCGCCACCTTCGTCGCCCTGATCGCACCGCTGGTGCGCAACCTGGCCACCCTGGTGTGCGTGGCAGTATCGTTGTTCTGCTCGGTGCTGTTCAGCCACTGGCACTGGGAAACCGCCCTGGTGGCCGCCGGACTGTTGGGCATGAGCGCCGGTTTCGTCTGCCAGAAATTCGCCGGAGCCCGCCCATGACCTGGATCCTGATTTTCGCCATGGGCGCGATCGTGTTCCTCAACCGCTATGCGTTCCTGGAGCCGCGCCTGCCCTTGCGCCTGAGCTCCAACGCCCGGCAGTTCCTGGGTTTTGCCGTACCGGGCATGCTCACCGCTATCTGTGGCCCGATCATTTTCATGCCCGAGCACCAGCTCAACCTCAGCTTGCTCAACCCCTACCTGCTGGGTTCGCTGGTGGCCATCGCCCTGGTGCTGTTGACCCGCAGCGTGTTGCTGAGCATGCTGGGGAGCATGTTGATCTTCTTTTTCCTGCGCAGCTGGCTGGCATGAGCACGCCCCTTCGCGAGCAGACACACCTCTGGCAGGCGCCGGCCCTGGGCGACGTCGAGATGCTGCACGCGCGCTATTTCCAGCAGCGCTTTGCCCCGCATGTGCACGAAGGCTATGTGTTCACCGTGATCGAGTCGGGGGCCCAGCGTTTCTGGCACCGCGGCAGCGAGCACCTGGCGCCGGTCGGCAGCATGGTGCTGATCAACCCCGACGAGCTGCACACAGGTGCCACAGCCCACGAAGCGGGTTGGCGCTACCGCGGTTTCTACCCTGAGCATGAGCGGGTCACCGGCGTGCTCGACGAACTGGAGCTTGGCCGCCACGGCATGCCCAGCTTCAAGGACAGCGTGATCCACGACCCGGCCCTGGCCATCGCCTTCAGCCAGCTGCACCAGCTGTCCGAAGCCGGCGCCAGCGCCCTGCAGCAACAAACCGCCTGGCGCCAGGCGGTGCTGGCCCTGGTGCAACGGCACGGGCAATGCGCCGAACCCTCGGCCCCCGGCAACGAACCGCTGGCCGTGGCCCGCGCTCGCGAACTGCTGGAAAGCCAGCTGGCCGACCCGCCCTCGCTCGAAACCCTGGCGGCGGCGGTCAACCTGTCGCCGTTCCACTTCGCCCGGGTGTTCCGCCAGGCCACCGGCCTGCCGCCGCATGCCTGGTTGAAGCAGCGCCGTCTAGCCCGCGCGCGGGAAATGCTGAAGAGCGGCCTGGTGGCGTCAGAAGTAGCATTCGACCTGGGCTTTGCCGACCAGAGCCATTTGAGCAGGCAGTTCAAGCAGGCTTACGGGGTGTCGCCGGGGGCCTATCGGCAAGCATGTGTTCATTCGATCGTGCCAACCAAACGACTCAAAACGCCAGCTCAAGCTGCAAGGGGTCCGGCAGACTCCTTCGAATCCTGACGGCAACACCTACCAGACGTACCGCTCGCCCTTGCCGTTTGGTATCCCAAAGCATGCGACATAGCCCCTGCATAACCTGCGGCTGCAAAGACAGAGCAGGTGCCTCGGCGCTGGCAATGGAAAAGTCGGAAAACTTGAGTTTGACTAGGTTCCTGACAATGGCCGGCGTATGGCCAAGCGCTTCCAGACGGGTAGTCAAAGCCGCCAGCAATAGATCCAGCTCTCTGGCACAACCGGCAAAGTCATCACAGTCGCTGGGCAGCGTATGCTCGACACCCAAGGACTGGACACCTCCGGGCTTCCCTTCATAGCCTTCCAGGCCTCGGCAACGCTCCCACACATAGAAACCGTGCGCACCAAGGTGCCGTAACAGTGCCGGTATCATGTCGTCAGTAACATCAGCACATTTCAGACACCCCAAAGCCTGCAACACGGCCCATGTCCGGGGCCCCACCCCAGGGATCTTGCGAACATCCAGATTGGCGAGAAAGGCCTGCACCTGATCTGGCGCGATGACAAACTGGCCATTGGGTTTGTTCACCTCCGAAGCCATTTTCGCCAGGTATTTCAAAGGCGCGACACCCGCGGAGGCTGTTAACTGCAGTTCCTGCTCGATCGTAGCCCGGATGCGGCTTGCCATATGCGTTGCCGAACCGTTGCAGTGCATCTGCCCTGTCACATCCAGCGTGGCCTCATCCAGCGAGAGAAACTCGACGCCTGGGGTATAACGCCGAAAAATATCGTCCAGCCTGCGAGTCACTGCCTCATAGCGCTCGAACCGCACAGGCAATAGCACCAAATCCGGGCATAGTCGTAGCGCGGTGGCTGTTGCCATTCCACTTCTGACACCAAACCGCCTGGCAACATAATTGGAAGTACTGATCACCCCCCTGTCTATCGCCTTGCCACCGACAGCGACCGGCCGCTCACGCAGCCATGGGGCATCCAGCAGCTCGACGGCGACGAAGTAGGAGTCCATGTCGACGTGAATGAACTTACGTCCTTGACCTTGCAGTTGCGTGAGTGCGCCACCCAGTGGTTGAGAGCGCTCAGTCAAGCACGAACACTCCGAACGAGACCGAACCATCGGCATCGCTAATCCTGTGCACACCCTGAATGTGCGGCGCAAATTCGGGGTACTGCGCAGACAGATCCTCCACTGCTTGCAGGTAGCCAACCAACGTAGCTGTCCAGCACTCACCGGGAGCGATGCACATGATTCCGGGTGGGTAAGGAATAACACCTTCGGCCGCAACCCTGCCTGCAACCTCCCCGATCCTCTGCAAGCTGGCCTCTCCACGCACGAACCGTTGGTTGGCCTGATAAGGGGAGCAACTTGCCTGTACCGCGCCCATGGCACTGAAAATCTCACTCTGCCGCCGCTCAACCTGATGTGTGCGATAGACCGTTTTTATGCACTCCCCTAGCTCGGCGATGGACAGGCCCTGATAGGGTGCCGAAGCCGCACGCAGCGAGGGCAGCAGTTGCAGCACCGCAGTGCCCTTGAACCAATGCGCTTCGAAACCCTCCAGAGCGTCCACCAACCTGCTCAAGGTGGCACTATCGCTGGACGGTGTCATCAGCAGGGTAAATGTGAAGAAGTCTGTTTTCTCCGGAGTGAATCCGCAATCTCGCAAATACTGGGCAACAATACATGCCGGGATCTCTAACTGCCCTCGGGTGGTGAAGATGGCTTTGCATGGGTCGACATAGTGCAAGCCAGGCTCTATAGCCAACACACCCTGCGCCTGGTATTCGAGCGAAGTCTGCGAAACAGGCGGCATCAGTGGCTGAATCAACCGACAACGCTGTACGACCTGATCGCGCAACGCCTGCGCAGCGGCCAGCGCTTGCCGCCAGTGGCGCTCACCCTCACCGTCGGCGAGCATGGCAGCATTCACTTCCAGCGACATGAACAAGGGATACGACGGGCTGGTCGAAGCGTGCTGCATGAATGCTGCGTTGAACACTGGCCGTGTGCAATAACGGCGCAGGTGGCTGATATGCTGGTCTTTCTTGTGAATCTGTGAAGTCTGGGAAAGCCCTGACATCTGCTTGTGCACCGATTGCGTCACAACAATGCCGGGAGAGCTGCCAGTCAATTGCACGCTCAGCGGCGATAACTCGGCCAGTGCGGGTACGAAAGGTTCATATCCAGCCCAGGCGCCATCGAACAGCACGTACTCACATAGATGCCCAATTCGCGCCAACACTGCCGCAGCATCGACCACCACCCCATCACAAGTCGCCTGCTGGATTACCGCCAGACGAAAGGGCCTGGGTTCGCCCGCCCGGCGCTCACAGATCTGCCCCACCCGGCTGCGCAAGTGGCCCTCATCCAGGGCACCTGATCGGTAGCCACCCAGCAGCCCCCGCTCATCTCGCACATTGTCCAGGTACACCGGTAAAGCGCCGCACTGGACCAAGGCACCGAGAAACACCGACTTGTGGTTGTTGCGATCCATCAGAACCAGGTCGCCAGCTGCCAACAGCGCACTGGCAACGACCTTGTTGGCAGTGGACGTGCCATTGAGCACGAACCAGGTGTCGTCAGCACCAAAAACCCTTGCAGCCAATTGCTCGGCCTCCTGGACCGGGCCTTCGTGGCCTAATACATCACCCAGCTCAGGCGCTGCATGGGGTACATCCACGTGGAACACTTCAGGCCCCAGCAACTGCCTGAAACGGGCTCCGGCGGGGTGCTGCTGCAAACAGGCTCCTCCCTGGTGACCTGGGCAGGCAAAGGTTGGCCGGCGCATGTCGACAAAAGACGCAACCGCACGTGTGAAGGGAGGCAATACCTGGTGTTCAAAGGTGAGTGCAGCCGCCATCAGCCGGGCCCTGTCAGGCCCCGACAGCGGCACGCTCAGCCTTCGCTCATCGCCGTCTGCCAGGCCACTCACACCTTCCGAGGCAATGAAGAGTGGTAAACGCCAGCGCGTAACCGCCTCAAGTACAAACGATTGCTGCGCATCCTCCGGCGTCAAGAACAAGGCAGAAGCGAGTGCGAGACTAGCTGACGAATGAAACGGCGCAGTTAGCACGCCGTCCCATGCGTCAACATCGAGCGCCACGCTAAATACGATTGTCGGTGTCATCGGCATTTCCTTTCAGGTTCCAGCGCACAGGCGCGATGAACAGCATCAGCGTCATCCAGATGAAGGTTGCCGGCCCCGCAAGCACAAACACCAAACTGGCAACCAGGCCTGAAACGGCATCACCAATGACGGCCGTGAAGTAATAAAGGGAAAAATTCCTGCCCACCTCATGCTCACTCGACAAGCACTGGATGTTGGTCACGATAGCGATATCGACAAATGCGCCGATAAAGCCGACCAGAAACAAGACCGACAGAAACAGCCAGCTGTTGAACTGCAGCGCCACTGCTGCAGCCAAAAACAATGCGCCGTATAGCAGCCAATAACGCAACACCAATCGTGCGGTTGTGCGAGGATTGAAACGTGTGTAGAGCACGCCCCCCAGAACAGTGCCCGCTGCAAGCAATGAAAGTACGTAACCTACCGCTGCTTCAGAAGCGAAATGCTCCAGCACCGAAGCCGGAAGGATGAAGCGAATCACCGACGTGGCAAACATCGCGCAGAGCGTGGTGCAACCAATAACGGCAAACAACGGCGCATTGCTGCCCCTTAGCTGGCTTACACTGCGCGCAGCATCGCGGACGATGGCACGCCCATCGAAGGCCTGCCTGGCATTTTGCCTACCTGGCCCCAAGGTGGCGATGGAGATGGCCGACAGCACCAGACATGTCGCAAAAAACAAGAACGTTGCTTCGCGAGAAAGCACTATCACGCAGACCGAAAAGACTAGCGGGCCGATAATCGAGGCAGCATCCTCTACCACCTGGACACCGCTGTTGACCGAGGCCAACTGGTCCCTGGCGACGATGTCCGGAAAGTACGCGCGAAATGTCGGCACGTAGAGGCATTCGAGCGCCGTCATGACCATCGCAAGACCAACCAATACGGGCAATGTCGGTGTGAACAGGCTGAACAAGGCAAAGAAGGCAAGTGCTAAAAGGCCCTTGGCAACCTCGACTGCCAACAGGGTTTTCTTTTTATCGGCGTTATCTGCCAACCAACCACCCAAAGGAGAAAATACGACGCTTGGCAAGTAACGAAAAAAATAGGCGATGCCGATCAAAAGCAGATCAGCATCGGTGAGGGACACGATTGCCACAGCAAACGCGGCTTCAAAAGCAAATTCACCACATTTGGAAAATCCATAGCCAAACGCCAGCGATCGCGTTGCGTAGTTAAAATTCATCGCTTGCATAATTCATACTCTCCTCAGCCAGCGGCATAGATCAACTCGTGCTCGGTGATATCCCGCCCGGGCACATCGAGCCGCTCGAAAACCAGCTTCCTGAGAATGTCCTGTTCACTTGCCGGCATCAGGTAGAACATGATGTTGCTGTACCAGAGCCAACCAAGCCGCGTCAGCCGATAGGATTGTGAGTCCTCAAGCACCAGACCTGCCTGGATCAGTGCATCAAGCCGCCGCATCAGCGCTTCAGGCACGCGGCCCAGTTCAACCAGGCGCTTGTCGACTGAACCGTGATAGGCCAGGCGAACTACCAGCGGCTTGACCACATCCAGCAGCGGGTCATGCCTGCTCACTTGGCACAAGTGTTCCCCTTGCGCCATGCCTCGGGTGTATTTCTCGCGAGATGAAATGTTGGTAATGACGTGCCCCGCCACCGACGAGATAGCCCCTACACCGAAACCCAGCAGGTCATGGTCGGCATAGCCGTAAACGTGCTCGTGGTAGATGAAGGAATAATCTTCGGCAAATAGCGTACTGCCAGCCCCCGGCCTGTGCACATAGCCATGGCCGTTGTAGGGAACATAGCCATAATGGCGCAGGTGCTCATCGAGCATGAACTTCATATTGAGCTTGCGCATGGCAGGCATTACGTCAGCGAAGCGGGCCTTGATCTGCCTGTGTAACTTGACGGATGTTGCAGCATTGTTGATTGGATAGATGTCGATATTGCTGACCCCCATCGCCACCGCCTTGTCAATGTCGACGAGCGTCTGCTGTTCGTTACTGCCGTTCATGCCATAAAGGATGTCGCAAAGCACATGCTCAAATTGGTTGTTCAACAGCTCGGCAGCGCGCTCAATCTTGCCTATGTCCGGGTCAAGGTTGAACAGTTGCCGCCACTCACGGTCCGTCGTTTGCAAGCCGAATCGCGCATGGGTCACACCCATGGCAGCCAGAGCGCGAACGCGCTCCTCGGTGACACTGGTGATACTGAACTCGAATGAAAATTCTTGCACATCACGCATATCGAAATGACGATGCAGCGCCTCGCCAATGTCGTGGATATTTCGCGGTGACAGCAGTGACGGTGTCCCACCGCCAAAAAATATCGCCCTGACCGGAACTGCCTTCAAGTCCATCGCTTGCGACTTGTACTCGATTTCGCTGATCAGCGCCTGGGTATAGCGGTCTATGTCGCTGGCACTCTTGTACAGCCCCCGGGTAAACGGGCAGAACGAACAAATGGCCTCACAAAAAGGGATGTGAAAGTACAAGGCGCGAGAACGCGAGGCCTGATTGGCAGCAGACATCATCTCAGCGAACTGATGCGGGGCCGGCTGGTAAACATTGCATGCTTGCGTCGGATAGAAAAAATTATACAGCGGAAACTGATAATCAAACTTCAACAACCCCCTATCGAGCAGCTGCATGTTCCCCTCCCAGTCGGTCAGTTACTGCACTGCCGCGCAGCAGCGTTCGTCTGTTGACCTGTACGCCCGCACCAAAAAATTCCGAAATTCGATCATTGATCAAATGATTGTTTTTTCCACACGTATATACATCGATACTGATGTATTCGCGCTCAGGGTAGGTATGGTAGGAAAGGTGAGACTCCGATAACAGAAAAAGCCCGGTGACACCCTCGCCGCCTGAGGAAAACTTGTGGATCATATCGCTTATGATGTTGAATCCGGACGCCTGCAACGCAGTCAGAAAAAAGCGATGCAATCTCTTGTCATTGCTCAGCAACTTTGCGCTGGCACCCGTGATATCCCAAATGGTGTGGTAGCCACGATCGTCCATAAAGCGTGCTCCTGCTCAAGGAAAATAAAGGGGCGGCACGAAGCCGCCCCCTTGCTTACCACATGCACACACCTTTGGTGGTGACGCCAGTTACATCGGTCTTGAACAGCTCGATTGCAGATTTCATGTGTGAACTCCTTTAAGTTTTTTTGAATTACCCTTGCATCGCTTGGGCAACTACAACCTAAGGCCAATCCAGCATCACACTCAACTTCCAAGTTGTAACAACGGCACAGCCTGCGAGGTGGCTCGAACCACGACCCAGGAAGATTCCTACAAGTACACAATGTGGAGGCGAGACATCTTGGAATGTGCAACCCTGCGAAACAGAGCTCTTCAGCTCGTCGCCTTCAAGTTACGAATGGCATACCGCATACATCGCAGCGGCACCGACTTTAAACACGTTGTTTATAAGTAACGAGTTGTTGCAGCGCCTCTGAAGCGGCCATTTGTCGCTGCCCCTGCGCCTGCTGCAAAGGCAGCAGTGCGGCGCTAACCCTCTGCTACACTGACAGGGCTGAATGGAGGATCCTGCCATGTCCGAAAGAGAGCTCACCACCCTCCTGTCGCTGATGACCCAGCGCCAGGCCTGCCTGAGCAGTGCCTGCAAGGAGATTGCCGACTGGATCGACCGGCAGGGCGATGTGCCCGCCGCCGGCAAGATCCGCGCAAGTCTCAAGGCCCTGGAGGCCGACGAAGCCCAGGTCCGCAAGACCTTGACCTCGCTGACGCTCGACAGGCCGCTGCCCAAGTTTCGCAGCTGATTGAGACTGGGGCCGTTGTGGGAGCGGGCATGCCCTAATGCCAGTCAGTTAAGCTCCCCAGGTTTCTTTTTCGGATATTTGGCAGGCTTGGGTTTGACGACCCTCGGATA
>NZ_JBIVIF010000025.1:0-93519 GCF_044749595.1 Pseudomonas sp. NPDC089392 | reverse complement strand
AAAGTGAAGTAGATGCACTTACCTTTCAAAATTGTAAGTTTCTCGTCATGCCGGTGATGCCTATGCATTGCTAAGGTTACGCCCGAGAAGTTTTGAAATTGAGAGGGTTTTATGAAAAAGCTAATTATCGCTGCTGCACTTGTTGTTTTCTCGGTGGCTTCGCAGGCCAACACTTTCTCCGAGAGCAAGCAGCTTCAATACACCAAGGAACACCAGACCGCAGTGGCCAAGTACGCGGAGAAAAATGGCAAGCCAATGCCAGAGATTCAGGATTACAAATATGGCATGAAGATAGACGTTGCGAAATTCGTACGTCAGTCGCAGGACCCCCGTACCTGCCAGGTCTATCCACGGTTGATGACCTTCGAGGACTCCCAGGGCACGCTCAAGACTGTTCGTTACTCGATGTATTCGCAATGCATCAACAACAAGTAGTAAACGATTTGAACAGAACAATTAGAGAATTCATAAATGCCAGGCAGTGCCTGGCATTTTTTATTACGCCCGATACCCCATAGCTTCGAAATGTTAACGCCTGGGCTCGGGCAAACCGTGCAATAGATCTTAGCCAACCAACAGAGACGGCTCCCCAACTGCAGAGGGCAATTGGAAGCCTTGACCCCAGAAGGGACGAGTTATGAAGAGTTTGCTTGAACGCCCTGATGACCAAGCCGGGCATGAAGGTCATAGCCATGAGCATGGCGGCATTTTTGGAATGAACACAGAGCTGATTTTCGCGCTGATCTGTGGTGCTCTCCTGGGTGCCGGAGCTCTCGCAGGAAAACTTGGCCTGATTGATCGTCTGCCTCTGATTCTGTACGTGTCGGCCTACGTGTTCGGTGGATGGTTCACCACTAAGGAAGCGGTTACCAACATCCGTCAGAAACGCTTCGAGATCGACTCGCTGATGCTTCTCGCCGCAGTCGGTGCCGCGAGCATCGGCGCCTGGGCGGAGGGGGCTCTGCTGCTGTTCCTGTTCAGTCTGGGGCATTCCCTTGAAAGGTACGCGATGGGGCGGGCCAAGAAAGCGATTGAGGCACTGTCCAAGCTCGCACCAGCCACCGCGATCGTACGCAGAGCAAATGGCACGGTGGAGATGCCCGTGGAGCTGCTGGTTCCCGGTGACGTTGTCATCGTGCGCCCCAATGACCGCCTGCCGGCCGATGGTTTTGTAGTCGTAGGCTCCTCAAGTATCAACCAGGCGCCAGTAACCGGTGAGAGCGTCCCCGTGGACAAGCAACCTGTTCCTGATGCCGAACTCGCACGCAGCAAGCCAGATGCAGTGGATGCAGCCTCGAAAGTC
The DNA here is from genome assembly GCF_044749595.1 of Pseudomonas sp. NPDC089392. Taxonomy (NCBI): domain Bacteria; kingdom Pseudomonadati; phylum Pseudomonadota; class Gammaproteobacteria; order Pseudomonadales; family Pseudomonadaceae; genus Pseudomonas; species Pseudomonas sp. NPDC089392. The sequence continues at coordinate 92,216 of NZ_JBIVIF010000025.1, read as the reverse complement.
TTCGCCGGTACCATCAATGGCGAAACGCTCATCGAGGTTGAGGTAACACGGCGCTCTACGGAGAGTACCTTGGCGCGGGTCATCAAGATGGTCAGTGAAGCCGAAGTCAGGAAGTCACCGACCCAGCGATTCACGGACCGCTTCCAACGCATATTCGTCCCGTTGGTTTTACTGCTGGTAGTCGGGCTGCTATTTGCCGGCATTTTCCTTGACGAGCCGTTCCGTGACTCGTTCTACCGGGCGATGGCCGTACTGGTTGCAGCCAGCCCCTGCGCGCTCGCGATCGCTACACCAAGCGCCATTCTCTCTGGCATCGCCAGGGCAGCCCGAGGTGGCGTGCTGATCAAGGGCGGTGCGCCACTTGAAGAGCTTGGATCATTGAATGCCATGGCATTCGACAAGACCGGTACCCTGACCGAAGGGCGCCCACGTATCACCGATGTAATACCCATAGGCGGCACGCAGATCGAGGATCTGCTAAACGTCGCCATCGCTGTGGAGTCGATGAGCGACCATCCGCTGGCTGCGGCAATTGTGCGTGACGGTGAAGAGATGATTGGCACACGGCGCCGATTCCAAGCCAAGAACATGAGCAACATGATTGGCCGCGGCGTGCGTGCTGAGCTTGATGGGCAGTTCGTCTGGATTGGCAAGGTCGAGATGTTCGGTACCAATGGTATTCCCGCACTCAGCAAGGCAGCCCTGGAGGCTGCGGAGCGTCTACGTCAGTCAGGCCGTACCACCATGGTGGTACGGCGTGCTGACAAGGATCTGGGCGCTATCGGGCTATTGGACACACCCCGGGAGGGGGCCAAAGAGGCACTCCAGAAGCTTAGAGAGATGGGCATCGAACGCATGGTCATGATTTCTGGAGACCACAACCGCGTTGCAGAGGCTGTAGCCAAACAAGTTGGCTTAGATGAAGCGTGGGGAGACCTGATGCCGGAAGACAAGGTCAAGGCCATCAAAAACCTGCGCCTTAGCGCCAAGGTGGCCATGGTGGGTGACGGCGTCAATGATGCCCCTGCCATGGCCAGTTCGAGCGTTGGTATCGCAATGGGGGCTGCTGGATCTGATGTTGCCCTGGAAACGGCTGATATCGCGCTTATGGCTGACGACATCAGGCAACTCCCATTTGCGGTGGGGCTGAGCCGTCACACGCGATCGATCATCCACCAGAATCTGTTCGTCAGCTTGGGGATTGTGGCCATCCTGGTTCCGTCCAGCATCATGGGCTTGAGCATTGGTGCCGCTGTTGCGATCCATGAGGGCTCCACACTGTTGGTCGTCTTCAACGCCTTGCGCCTGTTGGCCTACCGCAGAAGCACCTGATCCCTGAGCTTCAATCATGAAGCTAAGCAGGGAAATGACCCGTACTTTTCTCTCACTCGTCGATCCCGATGCGCTTGAGGCTTTCAAGGGCCTTTCCGCACTCAGGTGAGCCATGCCGTAAGCCGCAGGCCAATGCAGCTTTGAGGCTCATGACACCGGCTACGAAACCGACTTGATTGCCGACTCCGTGTCCGTCCGCAAATCCCTGATCATACGCAATCTCGACAAGCGCATTGATCGCCGCCAGGGTGTCCTGTTTGTTTTTACTCTTTTGCATATCTACTCCGCGAGCATTCAGCTCATATCGCTCGGTTAGGTGGCGGCGCCTTCAGGTTTGGGGTGAGCGAATCCCGCTCCCATAGCCAATCCCTAACGGGGGGCTCAGCCCGCCACCGTAAGGAAAATCAGCTATTGAGAGCAGATGACTCGTTTTGGTCACCCGTGCTGCTCGCCTCACCGCATTGGCACTGAGTGGGTACATCCGGGTAGTCGCTGTGATTCTCAATGAACAGCGTTCGGCAGGTTTCGCACCCATAGATCCGGGGCAGGGATTTAAGGCCGCTCGGAAGCACGTCACTCAGAGGCTCGTTATGCCAAGGAGCCCCGTCAAGGATTCTTGAACGCAGGATGTTTCCCAGGCGCCAGGTGTCACTTTGTGCGCGCCAGGACCACATCGGCGCAGAAAGCGAATACTGGATGAAGGTCTCTTGTGACTGCCTGGATAGCGGGTACTTGGGGCGGGTCCAGCCGGAATCGATGATGCTGAACCCCATGCCCATTTCTGCGCTCGGGTGGGTCTTTTCACCAAAGAAACGGTCATGCGTCGCTGGAGCCGTCGCATGATGGTCAGTCGGTGGGAATACCCACAGATAACACTCATCCCGGTTGACCATGCTGATGAGCTCGCTTGGCCCCCGCATGGGGGAATTTGCAGCCAGGGCGAAGCGATCCTTCCACGACATTTTGGGAGGCGGCGCAATACCAGCAGCGATGGCCAACGTGGCAGTCTTGGGGACGAAGCGATCGCCTAGCTCGTTCAGATCCAGGTTCTTGCAGAGAGCCTTGAAGGCCTTTTTGCGAGTCTTCGAGCTGAAGGAGGGGTCAAGGAGCAGGCGAACCTGGTTCACGCCGATTCCCGCAGTTCGTAGCACCTCAATGACTTCTTCAGCCACACCGACTGCTTGAAGATCGGTCAATCCTAAGCACGTTTTCGCCCGCTCGACCGCCGCGTAGAGGTTGTACTGCCGTGTCTCGTTGTCACGACAGACCTGAATTGGCAGCTTGTCTTGGATGGCAACTTGCGGTGCAACGGAGCCGATGGCCGCGTGGAACAGCTGGTGGAGGTGCAGATGAGAGTACGGGCGGCCAGAAGCCGAGAACGAGGCGTGCAGCTGAGCAGCGAGAGGTTGAAGCAGCTTTTTTGCAGACATGACTATCCCCTAATGAGCGACGTTGGGGTAGCTGCGCTTGTAGGGCCGTTAGACGCGAAGCTGGACGTCGAATCAGGTTCAATCATGAATAGGAGTCAGGTTTGATTTGCTTGCACGGCCACCATGCAAAGCCCGACGCGGCAATCACATCAGATTCGCCGAGCTTTGGCAAGAGCGGTCATCGGTAAGCGAAAGCAGGTAGGAGGAGGGCGCTCCATGCTTGATCACCTCCAGAAACAGGAAAGCCGGAAGCACGTTGAGCGCTTCCGGCTTTCTCACGTCAGACTGATGAGAGGGATCAGAAGACGTATTGCAGGCGGGTCACGATGGCATTGCCGCTGTCGTCGCCCACGGTGTTCTCGTTGTTGTCGGTGCGCACGTTGATGTAGTTGGCACTGACTTTCACCGCCTCGTTGACGTACCAGTTCACACCCACCGTGTGGCTCTTGGCCTTGCGCTCGTTCGATTGGTCCGCCGCGGTGACCAGGTTGCCGTCTTCGACCTTGATATCGTCAAAGCGGTAGAAGACTTCCCAGGCCCCCAGTTCCTTGTTCTCTGGTTTGATAGTGTCGAACTTGGCACCATCGAGCTTGTAGATACGCGGCTCGCCGGTCAGGGTGTAAGCCATCTGGGCGTAGTAACCGGAGGCCTTCATGTCGTTGTTGGCCTGGTCAGCTTTCAGCTTGCGGCGAAGGTATTCCGCTTGAACCGAGAACGGGCCGGTGGCCCAGGCACCTTCGAGACCCCAGACCGAGTCGTCCTTCCACAGGCCATCTTGTGCAGCAGCACCGCCAAACAGCATGCGGTTGCCGTTGGTGCCGGCATCGCCGCCGCCATTGGTATCTACACCGCGGACGCCCAGACGCGAACGAATCCGGGTATCGACCGCACTGTTTTTGAGGTCGCGGTAAGCGTACTGAGCACCGACGTGCAGGACGTTGCCATCACTGTGCAGCGGTGCGAACACGCCACGTACGTTGTAGCGCTTGGTGCTGTCGCCATCCGAGTTGTTATTGGTTTCGCTGAAAACGCTACCGGAAACATAAGCCATGTCAGCGATGGTGCTGGTGGCTTGAACACCCATGCCGGCGTTGTCGTTGATCCAGTCCGCCAGGTCGTACGAGAGGTTCCGCTCCATGGCGGTGGTCCACTTCGAACTGGTGGCTTTCTCAAGACCGAAGTCGGTGTAGAAACGGCCAAAGCGCAGTTGCACCGGCTTGAAACCCGTGTAGGTCAGGCTGGCTTCGTCGAAGTAGCCGTCGGAGTCGTTGCCCGTGTTGCGGGAAAGGTCGTAGTTGAGCTGATACTTCCAGTCGCGGTACAGCACGCCACCGAGCTCAAGGTAGGCGCGACGGAAGTAGCCTGCGTCAGCGGTATCGCCATTCTTGGTGAAGACACCATCGAAACGGCCGTAGTCGGCCTGAACTCGGCCGCCCAGTTTGAAACTGAATTCCTTGTCAGAAGTCGATACTTCAAGACCGCCCTTGGTCTTCAGAACGATGTCAGCTCCGTCAGTGGTTACTGTTCCGGAGAATGCTTGCGAGGAAAATGTGCCTATTATTGCGGCAGCCAACAGCTTTTCCCGCATGTTCGAAGAACGGATCATTGCTTGCCTCTCGTATGTTAAGTGCTTAGCTACCGACGTTATATTTCGCCCTGCGCCGGCCTAAATTTATCTTGCAGATGGGAGCAGGCCACGGTTGTCACCTGCTGTAACAAGATGCCTTTGTTCTAAGCACTCTGACTAGGTTGCAAGCGAATATGACAGTTGTGTTTCTGTAGTGTTAACGGAGGAGTTTGAAACCTAACAAAACTGTTACCGAACAAGCCAGTCCTTCTTATCAAAGAAGCTCTTCTTGATCAATCTTCGAATTTCCAAAACCTGCGGATTGCGGACAAGCTTCGTTTTGATAACAAGATAGACATCTTTCTCCTCCAGGTCGTCCAGGAAACCCGGCACGGGTAGGATATTTCTCTCCAGTTTTCGGCTGTAGTCGGGCAGCACTCCAATACACGCACCGCCAACGACAAGGCCTCGTGATAGGTTGTAGCTCTTGACCCGAGTGGTACCGCCCTGATGCTCAGCCATTATCGATGCCCACTTTCGTGAGCCCGCCAAGATCTCTTCATCCCAAGGGACAACGAGCATGAAGTTGTGCAAATCCAAGCTCTCCACTGGAAGGGTGACGCTTCTTGAATAGCGGCTGGAAATGAACAGGGCGTGCCCAATCCGGCCAAGCCGTTCAAACCTATACGTAGGATGGCGATCAAGCGCGCCTTTATCATCTGGGCTCACCAAAGCGATACCCACATCGACTTCACACTCAGAAAGCATCTGCGTTGTGCATTCTGAATGGATTTCCAGCTGCATTTCGGCATGATCACGCACGTAGGCGACTAGATCGCGGTTTACGATGTCGTTCAGCACTGGCTCTGTGATCGCGATGGTAAGCCTGGGGACTTCCTTTTCACCGGACTTGCCAAGGCCGTCTGGGCCGAAGAGCTGGCACAGGTAATGGCTGACCCTCTCGCCTGTGCGGGTCAGGGCAAGCTTGTTGTGTTTGTAGACAAACACGGGAGCACCAATGTGCTCTTCCAGTTTCTCCAAGCGTTTCCGCAGGCCTACCACTGGCACATTGAGCCCTCGGGCAGCCTGTTTGAAACTGGCACAACGTGCTGTTGCGAAAAACTCTACGGCCAGCTGATCATCAATTGGCAAATCATCCAATATGTCAGGGCTGTAAGGAACAACGCTGCTTGTATATGTTTCATTTTGTGTAACCATTAGGTCCCCCTTAATTCGGGGAATCTATCTCAATGCCACCCGGTGTTTCCTTATCTTGTCAACATTGTAATCCACGGGTCATGCATGCGTTATCGGAAGGCTTTTATTTCGAAAGCGTAATTTTCAGGCAATCCCTCTGATATTGTAGCGTGCTAGCCTAGTGCGCCGACTTGTTACTTACCATATATAGATTCGGCTAATTACGCATTTACATTTAGTTCACTATTTTTTCACCTTTGCCTCCATAGGCTTTGGGCATGGAAAATCAAACCCCACCTCTTACTACCTTACTGATTCGTTATCTGGGGATCGGCTTCATAGCAACGGGAGTCCATTATGCGGTGTTCCTATTGCTGGTTACGACAGAATTCGTTACTCCGTTACTGGCCAGTATCTGTGGCGGCATGGTTGGCGCAATCGCGAGCTTCATTGGAAATAGGGCGCTCTGTTTTGTGGCAGATGGCTCTCGTAAGTTTCAGCCTGTCAGGTTTGCACTGGTCGCGTTAACCACAAACTTCGGCAATGGCGTGGGTATGTGGTTCCTCATCAAGTCGAATCTGTCACCGCTCATCTCCCAAGTCGTAGTGACCTTAAGCCTCACTGCACTTGGATTCATTGCACATCGTTTTTGGACATTCAATCATGCAGACATTACATCGCTTTCCCGAGCGCCCTGATCCCTTGTTAACCATCGTGGTCCCTTGCTTCCAGGAAGAGGAAACCATCCCCGAGTTCCACCAGCGAATCACCCGCGTGGTGAAGCGCTTACCCGTCTCCTGCGAAATCCTCTATGTCGACGACGGCAGTAATGACCGGACGGCCGACATTCTTCGCCACTATCAGGATGGGTCATCTGTACGTTGCCTGTCCCTGAGTCGCAACTTCGGCAAAGAGGCTGCACTGAGCGCCGGGATAGACCATGCCCGTGGCAGTGCGCTGATCTTCATTGATGTCGACCTGCAGGATCCACCAGAGCTCATCGCGGCCATGGTGGACTACTGGCAACGCGGCTACGACGTGGTGAACATGCAGCGCAACCTGAGAATCGGTGATTCGTGGTTCAAGCGCATGAGTGCCCGGGCTTACTACTGGGTCATGCAGCGCCTGGTGGAGAAGGTGGACATGCCGGCTGATGTCAGCGATTTCCGATTGATTGGGCCTGCGCCGCTGGCAGCCCTGCGGGCCCTGGATGAACGCTCCAGGATTCTCAAAGGCATGATCGGCTGGGTAGGCTTTCGTACCATCGAACTGCCCTACAATCGCACTGTTCGCCATGCCGGGAGCACCAAATGGAATGCAGCTGGCCTGTTCAATCTGGCCATCGAGAGCATCGTCAGCTTCTCTCGCAAACCACTGCGCATTTTCAGCCTCATCAGTTTCGGTCTTTTCGTCTCCAGCATCTGCTACATGCTTGCGTCGCTTGTGGCAGGCAGTTTCGACATCCATCACCTGATCGTCGGAATGGCTTCATTCATGTGCGTCGGTGTCGCCATGGTGGGGGAGTACCTGGGCGTGACACTCGCGGAAGTGAAGCGCCGGCCTCTCTATTTCCTGAAGCACAGCAACAAGGCAGATCCCGTGTCACTCCACCCTTCGATGGCTTCGATCGAGGGTAAGAAATGCTGAACCTGAAGAACGAGAGGACGCTGTGGTGGGTCCTGGGTTCGATTTTGCTATTGCGTTTGGTGGGGCTGGGCATCTACCCGCTGATGGACACATCTGAGGCCCGTTACGCTGAAATGGCTCGCAAGATGGTCGAGTTGAATGACTGGATCACGCCCATGTTCGACTACGGGGTACCGTTCTGGGGCAAGCCTCCGTTGTCCTTCTGGACCCAGGCCGCGAGCATGACGGTCTTCGGCGTTAACGAGTTCGCTGCGCGCTTCCCAGCGTGGCTACTCCACCTGGCAAGCTGTTTCATCATCATCAAACTCGGCACGCAGCAGATTTCTCGTAACGCCGGCATCTGGGCTGCCATTATTTTTTCCAGCACCACACTTGGCCTGGTCTCCAGCGGTGTTGTGCTGACTGACCCTGTTTTGTCGTTCTCGATTCTGCTGGCCAGCTACGGTTTCTGGCGTTGGATGAAGTGCGCCAGCAAGGCGGATGCCTACCTGATGTTCGCAGGTCTCGGGCTGGGCTTGCTTGCCAAAGGGCCGCTGACCCTGGTGCTTATGGGGGCGCCGGCATTCGCCTGGTTCGTTATCTACAAGGAATGGGGACGGGTACTGAGGCTTCCCTGGATTAGCGGCCTTGTACTCATGTTCGGTATATCCGTGCCATGGTATGTCGCGGCCGAGATGAAAACGCCCGGCTTCATGGAGTACTTCTTCGTTGGTGAGCACTGGAGCCGCTACGTCGTCAGTAACTGGGCAGGGGACCTCTATGGTAGTGCTCATGCCAAGCCGTACGGCAGCATCTGGATCCAGCTCGGATTGTCGCTACTGCCATGGGCCTTGTTTCTACCACTGTTGATCCGCAAGCGTGGATCGATGCAGCGCTTCAAAGCCTACCTCTGGCTGTGGGCCTTGGCGACACCGGTCTTCTTCACATTTGCAGGCAACATTCTGTGGACCTACCTGCTACCCGCGCTGCCAGCGTGGGCATTGCTGCTGTCTGCACGGGTCAGCGAAGTTGGCCCGAAGACCACCTGGGCTGCCGCTGCGAGCGCATTGGTGTTGCCAATCATCGGTGCGGGCATCATCTACGCCGGGGTACTAGAGGAGCGCCCTCAGAATCAGCGGGATGTGGTTCAAGCCTGGCTCAATGTGCAGTCTGCTCATTCCGCTCCCCTGATCTATCCTGGCCGCCGCTCATACTCGTCGGAGTTTTACAGCAGCGGGAAGTCCGAGAACATCAAGGATCCTGCCAAGTGGCCGCGGGATGGCTCGTTCTATCTGTCCAGGCGCTTGCGAGACAGCAAGGATGGTCTGCCCGCTGATCTAGCTTGCACATCGATCACCGAAGCGAACGCCAGCCAGCTCCTGCTGTGCCATTGGAAACGCCCCGCACAAGGTGCCGAGGGTCTGGCCGGAGAAAGCAATGCGGAAACGCCTCGCAAGAACGAAGGCTAAATTCCAAGCACAAAAAAGCCAGGTTTTACCCTGGCTTTTTTGTCGATTTCTTTCGTCATTTGAAGTCCTATTTAACCGCCGATTAATTGTCGGCTTGCTCCTTATCATCCTTGCTTTCTTTCTTTTGCTCTTGAGCGACTTGTTGTTTGTTCTGGTCCGAAGAGTCATCGCTCCATACGCGAGCCTGTTCGGTTCGGAAGTTCTCGTTGAACTGTTTCGCTCGCTCGAAGCCGCCTTCAGCGTAAGCGGTACCCATGAGACCCAGCAGCAGGCTGCCAATAGCGATAGATTTGACAAATTTCATTGTGAACCTCGGTTCATACTAGGCCTGCCTGATTAGCGGCCTTTGTTGGTTTGTAGTTTAGGAACGCGAAGCTAACGACAAGGTGAGTCAATAATTACAATTCCGTAATTTTGGCTGCAGATAGGATGCGATAAATCTTCAAATCTGGAAGGATCATGTCTATCTCGGCACTGTCGAGGGCGACTAAGAATTTTCACTTAAATTACAATTTTGATATCTAGCGCGTTAATTCAGCGCGGCGTTGTTGGCCGCCCTAGGAGATAGGCATGAATGATATAGAGCCCTGGGCAGTTGCTATCGGTGACTTTCGCCGCTGCACTGAAAAACTCACTGTCCAGCTTGATGAGCTGACCTCGCAGACTCGTACCTCCAGCGCTGTTCTGGAGAGGTCGAACGAACTGGTGGAACAGGTGGACGCTGTCGGCCGGCAGATCCAGGAGGAGGTGCGAAAGGCGGAGAAGGCTTGGTCGAATGCGGAAGAGGTTGCCTTGCGCGCCGCTGCAGCTGCGTATTCAGCCGCATGCCGCGGAGTCGATACCGCCATCCAGCCACTGATCACGGAGCTTACAGCCGCGACAAAGGCCGCGGACGCGTCTATCCAGGAGCTCAAGCGTGCACCGGTGCTGGCCAAGCGTTATGTGATGGTGGTCGCCACGGCGTTCTTCATTCTGGCGCTGATCTGTGTCTACTCGACCATGCGCCTGATCGATGCCGCCGGCAGCGTAAGTGCTCAAGAGAAAGTGAATGCTCAGTACTTCTCCCACCTGTGGATGAATGCCAATTCTGACGAACAGAAGATCATCAAGTCGGTGATTCTGCGGTCGCCCATGGACCCTGTGGTCCTCCGGCACTGATGCAGTGAGGCAAACAAAAAGGCCCGTCGATTGACGGGCCTATTCATGTCTGCGCGGTTTAAGCGGCAGTCATTGCCGGCTGCAGTTGCTGGGCCGCGGGAAAGTGAAGGTGGAACCAGGTGAAGTTTTCTTCGGTCACCTCCACGCTCGCCGATCCCTGGTGCAGGCTCATGATCGACTGAACGATGGCCAAGCCAAGACCGGTACCGCCTTCGCTCCGTGCTCGACTCTTGTCCACACGGTAGAACCGCTCAAACAAGTGCGCATGGTGTTCCTTGGCAATACCGCGGCCGGGGTTGCCGACACTCAACGTCGTACCGCTCGCACTATGCTGCACCTTCACGTAGACGGTGCGGCCGCGAGGGCAGTAGCGGATCGCATTTGACACGAGGTTCGAGACCGCTCGTTGAACCATCAGACGGTTCCCGCGTACCACATCATCACTGCCAGAGATCTGCAGCTGAATCTCGCCTTCCTCTGCCGAAATGCTGAAGAGGTCGCACACGCGCTGGACCTCGTCGACCAAGGAGACGGGTTCGAACTCCACCATGGATGCTGGATGACTGACCTGGGCCAAGAACAGCATGTCGGAAACCATGCGGCTCATGCGGTCCAGCTCTTCTGTGCACGACTCCAGAACCTCCCGGTATTCGGAAAGCGATCGTTCTCTGGTCAAAGCAACCTGGGCCTTGCCCATTAGGTTGGAGAGCGGTGCCCGAAGTTCGTGAGCAAGGTCGTCAGAAAACTGCGAGAGCTGCTGAACCCCATCATCCAGGCGAGCCAGCATGATGTTAATGCCGTCGGCGAGCATTTTGAGTTCTGCCGGCATCCCATCAGTTGGAAGGCGATGGTCGAGGCTCTCGGTTGAGATCTTCGAGGCGATCTTGAGGAACTTGGTCAGTGGCAGCAGGCCTCTGCGCACGGTCCACCAGCCAATGGCCAAGATCAGTGCGAGGATGACGGGGGACATCATCAAGGCCCAGGTAAGCAACGCATCAAGCAGCGCCTCACTGGATGACTGGTCCATGGTCATATAGACGCTGACCTCTGTTCCATCGCCCAAACGCATGATTCGAGAAGCACTCAGCAGAGGGCGGTCCTGCGTATCACGCCATTCGTGCTCTTTGGGCTGGGCCGCCGGCTGAAACTTGTGCACCTCCAGATTGACCTGTTTCGAGCCAATCGAGAGCAGGGGAGTCTGATTCTGTGAGGTATCGAATATGCTCACATACAGGTTGTTGTGGCCCATGACCAAATCGACAAGCTGATGCGCATCCGCGTTGACGCCGGAGATGTCCGGGATGGTGGACAGGTTGTGAGCCATCCCCGCCATCTTTACTTCCAGGTCTGCTCTGGCATTTCTTTCCAGAGCCTTGCCTACCATCAGATAGCCAAAGGTGGCGAACAGAAGCAGCAACGCTGCGCTCATCAACCCAACTTTTAACCCCAGCTTTGCAGCCAGGCTGAATGGCCTCATGCGCGTTCCTCAAAAACGTACCCAACGCCACGAAGCGTGTGAATGAGCTTGGTTTCAAACGGGTCATCGATCTTCGAGCGCAAGCGCCGGATGGCTACATCGATGACATTGGTGTCGCAATCGAAATTCATATCCCAGACCAACGAGATGATCTGAGAGCGAGTCAGCGCTTCGCCCGTTCGGCTCATGAGCAGGTGCAGAAGCGCAAATTCCTTGGTGGTGAGATCGATGCGTGTGCCACCGCGGAAGACGCGATGGCGGACGGAGTCGAGTTCCAGATCGGCAATTTTCAGCGAGCTCTTCTCGACTAACTCATCACCACGGCGTTGCAGCGAACGGATGCGAGCAAGCAGCTCAGGGAATTCGAATGGCTTCACAAGGTAGTCATCCGCGCCGCCGTCCAAGCCCTTGAGCTTGTCATTGATGCGTCCGCGGGCGGTCAGCATGATGATGCGGACCCGGCTGGTCTTACGGATGGTTTCCAGCAGGTCCCAGCCGTCGATACCCGGGAGGTTCACGTCCAGGAGGACCAACGAATAGACATTAGTGTTGAACAAGTGCAGAGCATCTACACCGTTGTGCACGATATCTACGACATACCCGCTTTCGGATAGGCCCTGCTGAAGATATTCGGCAGTTTTAATTTCGTCTTCCACAACTAGAACGCGCATAACTTATCTCAAGGTGTGAGGAAGGAGTTGGCCTAATCCGCCAAGATTATGGTTGCAGGCTGTTCGAAAGTTTGGCTGAGGGTATGGCATGTGGTAGTCGCTACCTCTGTCCATACGCCGGGTCACCTGAGGACGCTTGAATCTTAACGCGAAGAAGCTGGCCGCGGCGAAATCCTACAAATTTGTAATGTAGCCGCAAGATTTCTGACAGTCATGCAGGCTCCACCCCTAAGCATAGCGGATTCTGGGGCCTGCGGCGGTGTATGACAGATTCGCCTGGCAGGTGGAATCGGCCAGGACAGGCAGCATTTCGGTCGTTAGCTTGCAAGGACTGGTACTGGCCTTGGATCGAGGGCGCCACGCAGGCAGACCCCATGCACGGCCGCAAACCGCAGCGCCTTTCTGCAAATTAGTTCACGTGGCGGCTCGATATTCTCTCGAATAATTATCTTACAATCTATTACATGTCCAAATTGTAATTGCACGATCATCTTGGTGTTAGCCTCCTTTGCTAGTTTAAGGGCAGCGGAAGAGGCATCGCTGCTTTGGAAATTGTCTCATTTCAAAGCAGCTTGGCAAGAGCACCGAGCAGTTGTTCGCGCCAGTGCATTCACCTGTAAACCATACGCTCCTTTGGTAGGTGAATTTTAGCGCCCCCCTACGGGCGCTTTTTTATTAAGGGACTTCTTATGAACACTACTGTATCAGCGATCGCCGTGTTTTTGCTCTTTACATCACTAACAGCCAATGCCCAAAGCGGTATGGAGATCAATAAACGCATCGAGCGTACTGCTAGAGAGGCTACAGCGGATTATGCTCAACGCGTAAAAAAGCCCATGTCTCAACTAGAAGACTACGCCTATGGCATGGACCTGGACGTTGGTAAGTTGGTGTATGTATCACCCAGTGTGCGGTACTGCGGTAATGTAAGAAGCATGATGACCTACGAAGACTCGAAAGGCGAACTGCACATGGTTCGCTACCTGGTGAAGGGCGAGTGTGTTAATAGCCGTTAAGACTCATCAAGATGATCCCTGCGGCCACCGGATCATAGAAGCTCAATGCCGAACCGGCGCAGCAGTATGGCGAAGCCTCCGAAGCTGGCCATTGTGATGAGGATGCTGCTGATCAGTGTCGGCCAAAAGCCGAGCTTAGGTAGCAGCAATGGAAAAGCAATAAACATCGGCAGGGTCGGAAGCACGTACCAGAACGTGTACCAAGCATGGTTGGAGATCTTCTCCATGCTCTGGTTCTCTAAATAGAGCCAGACCAACGTCACGACCGTGACCAAGGGTAGGGCGGCGACCAAGCCGCCCAGCTTGTCGCTGCGTTTCGCCAGCTCTGACACGAGAATCACTATACCGGCAGTGAGTAGGTACTTCGTGATGATCCAGGCCATCGCTGAGCCTTCTGGAGGTTGTTGACGAGGGCAGGCGAAGCCATTCACCAACCCCCTTGAAGCGCTCCTGCCGTTTACGGCATCCCTCACCGCATTTTTTTTGCAACATCACCCTCAGCCAGGAGGGTGATGTGTTTGCATGGTGTTTACCGATCGGTCAGTGCGAGGGTGAGGGAACGCTCTCGTGGAAAGCTGCCCGCTCGATCTGGATGGTGCAGTGATGGATTTCGAATGCATCGCTGACAGCATCCACGACGGCCGCCAACACAGCATCCCCATCTGCAGAATCCCGAACCACTACGTGCGACGTCATCACGTTACTGCCACTGCTGACAGCCCACACGTGCAAGTCATGAACGTCCGTCACGCCATCTACTCCGAGGATGGTGGCCTCGATTGCCGTAACGTCGAGCCCCCTCGGGACACCCTCCATGAGGATCCCCAGGCTTTCGCGAAGCAACTGCCACGTCCGCGGCAGAACCCAAAGGCCGATCGCCACAGCGACAATCGTGTCGACCCAGGTCCAGCCGGTGAAGCGGATGATAAGTGCCGCGATGATTACGCCAAGCGAGCCGAGCATGTCGCTCCAAACTTCGAGGTAGGCTCCTTTGACGTTGAGGCTTTCGTTGCTCGCAGATGCCAGAAGGCGCATCGAAATTAGGTTGATGATCAGGCCGGCGATTGCGATCCACATCATCGCTCCGGTAGCGATCTCCGCCGGCATGAAGAAGCGCTGGTAGGCCTCATACAAGATGTACATCGCCACCAGGAAGAGCAGCACGGCGTTGAACGTCGAAGCCAGAATTTCCAGGCGCGCATAGCCGAAGGTTCTTTTCTGATCCGCCGGCCGCTTGGCTATCTGAAGTGCAATCAGTGAGATCGCCAAGGCGGCAGTATCTGTGAACATGTGAGATGCGTCCGACAGCAGCGCCAGGCTGCCGGTAATCCACGCACCGATCACTTCTGCAATCATGAAGCTGCCAGTCAAGCCGAGCGCCATGATTAGCTTCTTCTGATGCCCCTCGCGTACTGCAGCGCTGCCATGGTCATGATTTGAACCCACGTATTTCTCCTTGCGCAGGGTTGTGGTCTCGTTGGCCTTCCTGTCTACCTAGCCTTAGAGCGTCGCTTGGCCACAGTGACTGCAAAATCTTGCTCCTGCACTCAGCAGCGAGCCGCAGGCGGTGCAACCACTCGATAGCGGTGTTCCGCAGTTTAGACAAAAGCGTGCTGACGGATCGTTGGCCGTCCGGCACTGCCTGCAGCCCTGCAGATCTTTGATGGGGGCAGGAGTGGGAGGGCGCCCGCCGTCATACACCTGATTACCGCCGTCGCAGCCCTGCTGCCGGCCATGGCGATCATATTGCTCGGCCCCATGTCCCCCGCTGTGGTGCTTGCCTCCACCGTGGTTTCCACGGCCATGGTGCCCGCCCAGGATGTTTTTGAAAAAGCTCATGGTATTCGCCCCTCATTGATGGGTGACATATTAACGAGCAAAAGTTGAAAATAATATTCTGCTCGCGAGAAAGACTTGTAAGTTGAATTGAAAGTTCAAAATTAGCCTACGACAAAACGAAACCGTTTTGTTTGTGAAATTAAATTTATCTAGCTGAGCGGAGCATTGCTTTTGGTGGGTAGTATCCCCCTAATTTTGATCATAGCGTGATCAATGACAATCAAAACAGCAGTAATTGGATTTCTGTCAGCATTGTAATCCCGAGGTCATCGTGTCGTTATCAGGTCCCGGAAATAATGCGCTCAGCGAGATTCATTTCTCTTTTTATCCCTATGCCTCACACATACTAAGCGTCCCCAACGCCTAGGGGCCTAAGGCCTCTGACGCTCCGCACATTGCGCAATCGCTCAGCATCTGTCGACGGTTTGCCTTGTAGCTCCCGCTAACTCCATAGCTACCGCCATGGATAAGCAGCTTCCAGAGTTTGATAATGACACCTTCCAAATCCATTGTTCACACCCTGTTAAGCAAATGGATCTTTGCTATTCGCAATGCGCGGCAGAAAGGCATCAGTACTAATTTGCTAATCGGCCTGGTGACTTTTTGGTTACTGCTATTCGCGAACGCTGAGCTCTGGAACGTGCTCTGGAAGCTGGTATTCAAAACCGATGAAGTGAACTGGCAGCTAGCGGCTAGCCTCCCAGTCATAGTATTCGCATGGGTGTTTACCGTTCTGAGCTTGCTGTCATGGGGGCGGCTGGCCAAACCCATACTGTGCCTGGTACTGATCAGCGCGTCTTTTGCGAGTTACTTCATGAATGCCTACGGCATCGTGATCGATTACACAATGTTCACCAACGTTGTGGAGACCGACGTCGCTGAGGCAACCGAGCTGCTGAATTGGAAGCTCGGTCTTTGGGTCGCAATGGTTGGGGTGTTGCCCGTCTACCTGATTGCCCGGGTTCCCCTCCGGCGCAAGCCTTGGGCCAAAGCTTTGGTCAGCAGGTTCATTGCTCTGTCGCTCGCTCTGTTGACCTTATCTGGCATCGCGTTGAGTCAGTACCAGTCGTATGCCTCCTTGCTGCGCAACAATCGGGAGATCCGGCTGATTCTGGTACCTACCAACTTGTTTGCGGCTGGCCATGGGTACCTGAAGCGTCAGCTGGCCTCACCTAAAACGCTGACGGCCATTGGTACTGATGCGGTAGTTAATCGACAGGGTGCGGCTCGTAAACCCAGGCTGCTGGTACTGGCAGTAGGAGAGACCGCTCGCTCCGCCAACTTCTCCCTCAACGGCTACTCCCGTGAAACGAATCCGGAACTAGAAAAGCGAAATGTCATTAGCTTCACGAACGTGAGCTCCTGCGGTACCGCTACCGCGGTCTCGCTGCCATGCATGTTCCTGGACGTGGGTAAGGCCCAGTACAAAGATGGCTTGGCCAAGAGCCGAGAAGGGCTGCTCGACGTGCTTCAACGCGCTGGCATCAGTGTCATGTGGACTGACAACAACTCGGGGTGCAAAGGGGTCTGCGACAGGGTTCCCAACCACAAGGCTGCCTCTCACGCGGATTCCCAACTGTGCACCAGCGAGGAGTGTAAGGACGGGGTGCTGCTCACGGAGATGCAAGACTTCATCAAGCGCCAGGAAGGCGATGCTGTCCTGGTGCTCCACTACAAAGGCAGTCACGGCCCGGCCTACTACAAGCGCTACCCCTCGCAATTCAAGAAATTCGCACCGGTGTGCGAGACCAACGAGCTCGACAAATGTAAGCAGGAGGAGGTGGTCAATGCCTACGACAACTCAATCCTCTACACCGATTATGTGACTGCAAATCTCATCGATATCCTGGCGGCCAACACCAAGTTCGACACTGCGCTGATGTACGTTTCGGACCACGGCGAATCGCTGGGGGAGGGTGGGCTCTATCTACACGGGCTGCCTTACGCGATGGCTCCTGACGAGCAAACAAAGGTGCCGTTGGTACTTTGGATGTCTGACTCGCTCGCGAAGAGCGAAAAGGTCAACGTGGGTTGTTTGAAAGCTCAAACCACGTCACCGCTGAGCCACGACAACCTGTTCCACACCGTGCTCGGCATGATGAACGTCCAGACGTCTTCGTATCGCTCAGCGCTGGATTTCACTGCCCCTTGTAAGCCCTTTGTCGGAGGCTCTTATTCTGGCCTCTGAATGTTCGATGTGGACCGGATCATAGGCCAGGCGGTTCTGCACCAGCCTGCTTTGACAGCTGAGAGAAGCTGGACTAATTACATAGCTGCATTCAACAACCCAAGCGGAAAAGGAAGTTTTGCATGAGCATCAAGCCAGGCCCAAAGCGCACCAATGAAGATGGCACTCCGGACAAAAGGCAGCGAGTCACCCCTGAAAAGCAGAAGGACCATCCGGACCTGAAACCCCACAAGCACAAAAAGGGGGAGTAAGAAAAAAGCAGCTCTCGGGAGCTGCTTTTTTTTTGGGGCTGTGTGCAAACCCTCCCGACCGTCTCGCTGATCAATCGGACCGCGTCGTGAGTCTTCCGCTTGGCTTGATGGATTCTGAAGCTACCTCCGGATCGGTTATCCCTTCAGTGCGGACGACGAGACTGATATCCCAGAGCGTTGAGCTGATACTCGCTGACAACCCGAAATTGTGATTCTGCGATTTGACGCAGGCGCTCAACCTCTTCGGCAGATGAGCCAGAAGCCTGCGCCTCGTGGTATTGCTTCATCGCATCCACTGCGTCGGTATACATGGGGTGGTCGGGGAGAAGAGCTGGCATCTTTTTCGTCATGTAGCGGCAGGTCCTCACTGGATAGTCGACGGTGGTTTACCTGCTTTGAGGAGCTGAAAATCAATGACCGCCTGATAGAGCGAATCTGCCAATAGGTGAAGACGCTGTACCTCAAGGTCTGGCAATCCAGCAGCCTCCGCTTCGTGGGCCTGTCGGATAGCTTCAAGCGCTTGCCTCATCAGTGGCTCACCAGCCTCGACCATTCCAATGAATGTGCGCTTCACAACATTTTGCTCCATTCAGCTGAAGATGAATTATAGGACACCGCGGCGTGGCAAGGCCCCGAGCAGCATAGGTGTTCGACGCCCGACTGAACGAATCAATGAGGAGCGCGCTGGCCTGGGGAGTGGCCAGGGCGCGTGTCGTAGCGTAACCGTCTGGCCAACTCACCCCTCAGCACACAGACCAGCTCGGACAAGAACGGGTGGAAAACAAAGCCTTGCCCGCAGGTATACCCATTGAATAAGCCTGTATCTGACGTAGGTCATGCAGAGCCTGCCAGCGGGTCGCAATCGACGATGGCTTCATTGTATACTTCGGCTCCGCATACCCCTTGAGCTACAGGAACATCAGCATGACTGTACTCCAAACGATCTACTGGCAGCCTACGCCGCCTTAGCGCTACGCCCCCTCGCAACAACCTGCTTCCGCTAGCCTCGCTCGCGGGTGCTCACTGCTGTACGCCTGGTTTTACACCTTAAGCACACAGCAAAAAATCCTCAAAATTTGAATTTGTATCGATTCGCTCGCCACTCCCTTGGCGTGCGCGATGCTTTGCCTTGGATATTTATATGCTGCAAAAACTTAGACAAACGTGGTTTTCCAACGTCCGTGCCGACGTGCTCGCGGGGCTGGTGGTCGCACTCGCGCTGATCCCGGAAGCCATCGCCTTTTCCATCATCGCCGGGGTAGATCCCAAAGTCGGTCTCTACGCCTCCTTCTGTATCTGTGCTGTCATCGCCTTTGTCGGCGGGCGCCCCGGAATGATCTCGGCGGCGACAGGCGCCATGGCACTGCTGATGGTTACGCTGGTAAAAGAGCATGGACTCCAGTACCTGCTGGCCGCGACTCTACTATGTGGCGTACTTCAAATCCTTGCCGGCTACCTGAAGCTTGGCTCGTTGATGCGCTTTGTTTCACGTTCGGTAGTCACCGGCTTCGTAAACGCATTGGCGATTCTGATTTTTATGGCGCAATTGCCTGAGCTGACCAATGTCACCTGGCATGTCTATGCCATGACCGCTGCGGGCCTGGGAATCATCTACCTGTTCCCGTATGTACCGAAAATCGGCAAGCTGATTCCCTCTCCGTTGGTGTGCATTCTGACGCTGACTGCCATCGCCATTTACCTCGGTTTGGATATCCGCACCGTCGGTGACATGGGCCAACTGCCGGACACGCTGCCGATTTTTCTGTGGCCTGAAGTGCCGCTGAACTTTGAAACCCTGCGGATCATCTTTCCTTACTCCGCAGCGCTGGCAGTTGTAGGCCTACTGGAGTCGATGATGACCGCGACCATCGTCGACGACCTGACGGATACCACCAGCAACAAAAACCGCGAGTGCAAAGGCCAGGGTGTGGCCAACATCGCTGCCGGCATGCTTGGCGGTATGGCAGGTTGCGCCATGATCGGCCAGTCGATCATCAACGTGAAATCTGGCGGCCGCACCCGTCTCTCGACATTGTGTGCCGGCGTTTTCCTGCTGCTGATGGTGGTATTTCTTGGCGAATGGCTCTCCAAAATCCCTATGGCCGCACTCGTGGCTGTAATGATCATGGTGTCCATCGGCACCTTTAGCTGGGATTCCTTGCGTAATCTGAAAGAGCATCCGCTGTCGACCAACCTCGTCATGGTGGCGACCGTCGTGGTCGTCGTGGCCACTCACAATCTGGCTTACGGCGTACTGGTAGGTGTGCTGCTGGCCTCCCTGTTCTTCGCAAACAAGGTCGGGCACTACCTGGATATCAAGAGCACTCTTGAAGAGACGAAATCGCATCGGACTTACCGCGTCGTGGGCCAGGTGTTCTTTAGCTCTGCGGACAAGTTCACTGAGGTTTTTGACTTCAAGGAGGCGCTCAACAAGGTCACCATCGATCTCACACAGGCGCATTTCTGGGATATCACCGCCGTCGCAGCGCTGGATAAGGTCGTAATCAAGTTCCGACGCGAAGGAGCTGAGGTTGAAGTGCTCGGTCTCAATGAAGCCAGCGCAACAATCGTTGACCGCTTCGGCGTGCATGACAAGCCCGGCGCCATCGACAAGCTCATGAGCCACTAAGGAGAACGACAATGACCCACGTAATGGCATGCATTGATAACTCACAATCCTCATTGGCGGTCTGCGATTACGCAGCATGGGCCTCGCAACGACTCAGCGCTCCCCTGACCTTGCTTCATGTGCTGGATAAGGAGAAGTATCCTGCATCCGCTGATCTTAGCGGCAATATCGGTCTCGGTAGCAGAGAACATCTACTGGAAGAGTTGGCCACGCTGGATGCGCAGCGGGCAAAACTGGCCTTGGAGCATGGGCAGCACATGCTTGAAAAAGCTCGCGAGCGAACAGTCCACTCTGGCGCCATGTCACCCGATATGAAGCAGCGCCATGGCCATCTCGTCGAGAGCCTGAGCGATCTCCAAGACGATATTCGGTTACTGGTGATTGGAAGAGTCGGTGAGGACAGCACGCGCAGTGCCCAAAGTCTTGGCAGCCAGATTGAAGCGGTAGTCCGAACTATCCACCGCCCCATCCTGATTACAACCAGCCATTTCAGGAAACCTGAAACGGTCATGGTGGCATTTGACGGCAGTGCTACATGCCACAAGACCGTACAGATGCTTGCTTCAAGCCCGCTGTGTGAAGGCCTGCCAATTCATATCGTCATGGTTGGAGCGGATTCTGAAGACAACCAGAACGCGCTGGAGAAGGCACGAACCACGCTTGCCTCTTCCGGCTCGCTGGTGCATACCGAGATCCGCCCAGGCGAAGTAGAGTCCACACTGCATGCGTATCAGGCAGAGCACGGCATTGACCTCTTGGTCATGGGGGCGTACGGGCACTCACGCATCAGGCAGTTTCTGATAGGTAGCACGACCACGACGATGCTGCGAACATCCACTTTACCCGTATTGCTGCTTCGCTGAGCCAGTTCCACTGGCCACAGTATTTCCAGAACTGCGGAAATGCCGTGGCCACCCTGGACGATGACTAACTGATCTTGCCGTAACGAGCCCCATGCAACTCATAACTGAAATTGTTCACCCCGAGCTGAAATCCAAGCAGGGCAGAGTATTCCGTCGACATGCAGCACGCGGCATCGTGATGCGGGGTGAGCAGATCCTGTTGCTGTTCACCGAGCGCTATAACGACTTCAGCTTTCCTGGAGGCGGCCTTGATGTTGACGAGGACATTGTCACAGGCCTGAAGCGTGAGCTGGAGGAAGAGACTGGTGCCCGTGAAATACAGGTGCTCCAGCACTACGGTTACATCGAGGAGTACCGGTCCTACTGGAAGCCACAGTACGATCTGATGCACATGACCTCGCATTTTTATCAATGCGAAGTAGCGCCCCAGCTAGAGCCCGTGAGAATGGAAAGCCACGAAATCGCTAATGGTATGCGGCCTGTCTGGATCAACCTGCATGAAGCAATCACGCACAATGAAGCCGTTATGCAGCGGCACGAGTCTTCGATGGGGCAATCAATTCTGCGCGAAACCTACATGCTGAGAAAAGTCGCTTCCGAATTGTTGATGCCAATCAGCCTTTGAGCTGACTATTTGGCGAAGTCCACTTAGCCTGCCTCAGGCAAGCATCCAATGCTGCGGGAGTAATTGCGTGATTTCGCTCGCCCGCTGTGTCGGAAGCCGCATCAGTACATCCTTGAGATAGGCATACGGATCGTGCCCATTCATACGCGCCGACTGGATCAGGCTCATGATTGCCGCCGCCCTTTTTCCACTGCGCAGCGACCCGGCAAATAACCAGTTCGAGCGCCCAAGCGCCCACGGCCGGATCAAATTCTCGATCTGGTTATTGTCGATGGGCACAGCACCATCTTCCAGGTAGCGCGTCAGCGCTACCCAGCGTTTAAGGCTGTAATCCAGGGCCTTGGCCGTGGCCGAACCCTCGGGCACAAGTTCGCGTTGGGCCAACATCCACTCATGCAGTTTTTCAGCGATGGGCACCGCTGTTTCCTGACGTAATCGCCAGCGGGCTTCGTCGCTCATTTCCTTGGCGTGTCGCTCGACTTCATACAACCCGCCAATCGAGTGAAGCGCCTGCTCCGCCAACTGGCTTTTATTGGCTGCATGCAGGTCGAAGAATTTGCGGCGTGCATGGGCCATGCAGCCGATTTCGGTGATGCCCAGCTCGAAGCTGGCCTTGTAGCCGGCGAAGTCATCGCAGACCAGCTTACCGTTCCACGTGCCCAGGAAGTTACGCGCATGTTCGCCGGCACGGCTGGGGCTGAAGTCGTAGACCACGGCCTTTAGGGCCGAGAAAGGCGTGGTGCTATAGGCCCACACGTAAGCGCGGTGGGTTTTCTTTTCGCCTGGTGCGAGCATCTGAACCGGGGTCTCATCGGCGTGGATCACGCCCTGGGCCAACACATGCTCACGCAGCGCATCGACCAGAGGCTGGAGCTGCACACCGGTCTGTCCGATCCATTGCGCCAGTGTCGAACGGGCGATGGGCAGTCCGGCCCGACCAAAAATCTTCTCCTGCCGGTACAGCGGTAAATGGTCGGCGAACTTCGCCACCATCACGTGGGCCAACAGGCCTGCGGTCGGGATGCCCTTGTCGATCACTTGGGCCGGTACAGGCGCCTGGATCAGTGTTTCACACTGACGACACGTCCATTTTCCACGCACATGCCGCTCAACTGTGAACACGCCCGGAGTGTAATCGAGCTTCTCGCTGACGTCTTCGCCGATTCGCTGAAGCTGGCAGCCGCACACGCACTGAGTATTCTCTGGTTCGTGACGGATCACGGTTCGCGGAAACTGCGGCGGCAGTGGTGCACGCTTGGGCTTATGACGTGGCTCGGCCGGTGCGGCCGGCGGATTGGCTGCCTTCAGCTCGGCTTCGATAGCTGCGATATCGGTATCGAGCAGATCATCAAGCAGACTGCCTTGGTCGGGGCTCAGTTGCTCGCTGCGCTTGGCGAACTTGTGTCGCTTGAGGATGGCGATTTCATGAGCCAGTTGCTCGTTGACCGTTTCGAGGCGTTGGATTTTCTGGCTCATGGAGTCGACCTGGGACAGCAACTGCATAGCCTGTTCGGCCAAGCCGCGCAGCTGTTCCGGTGTCATCTGGTCGAGATTGGGCGAGGAAGTCATGCCGCTGATTGTGTCAGAGTAGGTCGTCAACAGCGATAAACCGATGGGCTAATGGCAGGGGCTAAAGCACTGTGATCGCGCTGCCTGCGCCGACCCGCTGCCACGGCAAACCCAGTACCAAGGCTTGAAGTTGCTCGTTATCGAGTTCGACTTCCGATCCGTGACGGATGCCGGGCCAATGAAACTTGCCTTGGTTCAATCGTCGCGCTGCCAGCCAAATGCCCACACCGTCATGCACCAAGACTTTCATTCGGTTGGCACGGCGATTAGCGAAGAGGTATGCGCAGTGCGGCTTCGCCACACCGAACACCGCGATCACCCTGGCCAGCGCGGTCTCGGTACCGGCGCGCATGTCCATAGGCTCGGTGGCAAGCCAGATGGCATCGATCCGAATCATTCCAACAGGTCTCGCAGAAAGGTGGCACAGGCGACAGCGCTTTCGGTCGGCCAGTTCACTTTGACGGTGCCACGCGGGTGCTGGATTTCAATGCAGATACTTGATGAAGCTGCCTGCGAATGTCCTCCGGCTAGCGGCAAGGGCACTGGAATGAAAGCAGGTTGCAGCGCCATGGTTTTGTTCGTGAGTACCCTAATCCATTTATGTACGAGGTTCGCGTTAAGGCTGTGCTTCTGCGCGACGCTGGCAATCGATGCGCCGGGCTGGGCGCACTCTTGGACAACTTGGGCCTTGAAGGATTTTGAATAGGAACGGCGTTGTGACTGCATGGAAAGACCCGCTTAAAAGGCTAGAAATGGTGTCCACTTAAATTAGGTGGACACCATCGCCTTTGGCGTCGGGGTCAGGAAGGTGAGTTGGCCGGACGGTTACGTCGTAGCTACGTTGTAAACCACTTTTTTTCACTGTAAACCACTGTGGTTACAGTGAAAAAAAGTGGTTTACAGCAGGCCTCCTCAGGCCTGAGTCAGCTCCAGCAGATCGCCCAGTTCCTCCCGGGCCATCTTCACTCTATCCATTCTGCGATAAGGATGATCAACCGGCATCCGGATAAGGGATTCGAACCAAGCCGAATCGAATTTGATGACTTCCTTGTGAATGTGCTCAAGCTCACCTCCGCGAGGCTGTGACACTACAAACTCCATGCTTTCAACCAAGCCGGACGCTTCACTGTCTTTGACGATTCGATGGCGGATGAAACTCATTTTGAGATCAAAATATGCCGCCTTCGAACCAGGCACCTTCTTCGATTCCAGCCGACCAGTGCTGCTGATTTCCGCCCCTGGCACCTCAGCGGCAATAGCTTTCACCAGCTCAGCATTTCCAATGACCTTCTGGCCAAACAGGCGGGTGGCGTCCGACATGTAAGCAAAGATCCATGGCACATTGCGAAGCGTCGCGCCGGTATAGAGGTAGCCACGCTCTCCCTTGTAACGCTGCAGCATGCCTCTCAACGCGTTCTCGGAAAGGACCAGTTGGGTCTCTTTCTCCAGGATGTAAACCACGCGATCGAACTGTTCGATCAATAGCTTGAGAATCTTCCGTGGGACGCCGTCAAACCTGGTTTTTCGTTCTGTTTTCTTGTGCTGGCGAGGCTGGAAGTACGGGCAATCGTTACGGGCCTCACTATCAAATGGAGCGATGCCGCGAATGCTCTTAGTAGCATGTTTCCCGAATGGGTTCTTCACGTTAGGCGGTAGCTCATACAGCCCAACCAGCTGGACAGGGTTGTCGCATGCCGGGCATACAGCAAACTGAGCTAGCTTGCCGGCACTTCCAGGCTGGTACCATGGATCTCTGCGGAAGGTCTCGGCCTCGAAACCTTCCTTGTCGATGATCTTGCTTTCTGTGTCTTCGATGCGGACCTTATAGACATCCATCTTTGCTGAAACCGTATCAATAGAGGGTCTCTGGATGGTAACGAGCGAGGATAGGCAGCAGTAGGCCTAACTGACCCTTTTGGTGGTCACCCACTGGTTTGAGGCCCGCCCAAAGCATGCCTGATCGACCTGGGCGGGCCCTAGAAACAACTAACCCCCTGGTGCGCAGTACAGGTCTGGGACCTGCCCGAGGCGTGGGGGCTATTCTTGGAGCGACAGTGACACCGGCTCCGGAGAAAATCAATTGGTTTGTAGAGCAGCCGGTCAGCTAAGGTCAATCCCAGATCCTAAAGGGGAGGCCGATAGCAGCTCAGTCAGCATCATCGGCACCTTCTTCATCTTCATCGGTATCCCCAACACTGAGCCAGTCGTGAAGGTTGTACCGCACGAAGTCTTCCGCATCGAGCATGGTAAAGTCTTGGAGCACCGTGACGTCTGCTCCACCGAAGTACAGCCCATCGTTGAGATTTCTGGCCACCCCGAGCAATTCATTCAGCTGGTCGTGCAGCTCATTTGCGCGCCTGGCGTGCTCTCGTTTGGTCAAAAACCGGAACACCACCTCGTAGGGCTCAGCCGGGTCGCGAATCTCGCCCTTGGGGTTGAAGGAAACCCAAGCACTAGCGAAAAATTGGTTGTTCTGATGGAGGAAATCGTCGACAAGCACGGCGATGCCCTTCATGCCGTCGTCACCTTGGTCTGCCTTCAGGCGGTTGACCAACTCGTCCGGCATCGCAATACGGTTGTAATGGTGGGACATCCAGTATGAGAAATACTGACCGTTTTCTTCGCTCAGCGTGATTACCGGATTTCGGTGGAGCGTCGGAAGCACGGCTCTCTTGGTCCACACACGCTTGTGAATCTTGAGCTCCAAAACCTGCTTTTCCGCGTGCTGCAGGTGCAGCGTACGTGGATTGAGGGCGTGCAGCTGCTTATCAAAGGCCTTTTTCTTTACCTTAACGGCAATCCACTCTATCCACGGCGCATCACAAAGGTTGCGTGCATGCACCGTGCAGGAATGGGAGGCCAACATCCAATAAGCTGGAGCCACCCCCTCGAATTGGCCTTTCAGGACCTCCTCGGATATGTGTTCAATCAAGGCGTCACCTGAGACGGTATCTCCTTGCAGCCAACCAGCAGCGCTAATGGCACTTACGATCTCTTGCTCAGGTGTATCAGCCATAATCAAACCAAATTCGAACCGCCCGATTTTTCTAACCTGGCGATGGTTTTGAGGTCCCTATCACGTAGCTGCTGCGCCTTGCCAGCCAACTCCGCAACCATTCCGTACACACCTTTAGCGCCATTTCGATTCCACGCTTCATCCGAAAGCGCATCCTGAATCAGGCGGCCATCGGCGGTTGGATAGAAAAGCACCCGATGCAGATACTGCGCTTCTTCGGCGTTAACTTGGCGCAACGCCTCAGTTAAAGCCGCAAGCCTCTCGGGAAAACCAGTGGCGGTTTTTCCAGTCCGCCAATTGTACACGGTCTGACGAGACACGTTGAAGATCTGCGCGATGGAGCTATCTGACAACTTGAAGTCGCTCCTAAGCTCCTCGATTAAGGCCGGCGCTACGTCTTCGGTAACATTGGCATCCTGGCTGGTGTCCACCTCGGTCCAGGCACCAGCATGCACGCCATGAAAGCTCATGCCTGCTGAGCCGATAAGTTGTGGATAGGGCAGGGAGGCAGTCCCAGGAGCGACTACTACCGAAACGGCCAGCATCGCTGTGAAAGCAATCGCCAATACAGGGTTTGCTGTCGTGCTACCTACACGCGGAGCAATTTCAGGGTTTTCCCAAGTAGAAGATCTGCTTACAGCAGCCCCGGTAGGATCAATCCATTGCCCATTCATTGCTGTAGTCATTTCGCCTTCCCCCAAACCTCAAAGGCATGATCTTTCGCGACTGTCCTAAAAGCAAAGTTAGCAGTCTTATGCAAACCGTCGAGTCTCGTGCAGATCTCCTCGGTTCCCAGTCGTTCGGCTAACTGCAGCGGCCAATGCGCATCCGTATCGAGAAGAGCACCATTTTCGCTAACAGGCACAAATGCACCTTGCAGAGGAGCACCATGCTTGGATGAATTCCTCGATTGCTTAGCAATTTCGAAAACCATGGCCGGCTCGACCAAATCTTCCGGTATCCACATACCAGTCTGCCGCCAGCATCTGATGTGCAGATACTCCGGATCTAGATGGTAGGTGGTAGTAGAGATTCCAAGCTGCTCCTTGGGGACTTTCCAATGCGCCGCTAGCTCATCGCATTTAAGTGGGAGCATGGCTTCCGGAAGGTAGTCGGCTAGGGTCTCACCTTCAGCTGGTTCAATTTTATCGACGTACCGCATCCCGATAGCGGTGATATCCAATGCACCTGCTTGCCCTACCAGCGCCTCAATGCACTCACGGAAAAGCGCTAAGTGGTTATCAAAATGAAGATAATTTGTGCTTTGCAGGATCATGTGATCCATGGCCAGCACGCACGCGTAGTCAGCATCCCGATTAAGGAACGCCCAAGAATTCGGTTCTCCGCTGTGCATCACTCCAGGCGGCACGCCCTTGACCATCTGGAAGAAGCCCGGGAGGCTCTGACGGATCGTGTGCTGAATGTCTGGGATCAGCTTTGGCAGCTTAAGAATCGGGGCAAATCTGATTACGCTCAACGCATAGATAAGCGGCGCCCTTGCTAAGACCCCTTCGCGTTCTGACATGTTAACTCCTCCACCGCTCCCCAACGAGGGACCGGATTCTACATCATTTGACAAATCCTTTGACAAGAACTGTATAGCAGGGCCTTTCGATTTGACAAGCGGTCCCCGTGAGGGATGGAGTGCAGAAAACGCCTCCATCAGGAGCTTACTCGTCATTCCAGAAAAGCCTCTACAGACACCATCGCTAAGCCTCTGAGGAAGCACGAATTTTTAATCAGAGCTCTTCCTAGCAGTGAGAAGAAACTCAACGAATCGTCACCAGATAGCTCAATCCAGGGGAACGCTTGCTCTGATGGGGTGGTTCAGAAACGTGCTGTCTGGTCCAGATTTCTCATCTACGAAGAGCACGAAGAGCTCTTGGATCCAGAGTTTGAGGCCGTGATTGGCTGAATGGAGAGGTCGGAAAGAGGAGGGGTGATCCAGTGAAGCACAAGCGCAGTCAGGAGGCTTGCGATGGTGTTCACTGAGATTGAGACGAGAGCATTCCGCATTTTGGAGAGTCCATTTTTTGAAGTGGACCTCTATTTAATGCGCATAAACTGTGTGTCACCACCACCCGCAGAAAATTTCGTCACGCCCCAGAATGGGAATTTGCATTCGGGGCGCACCACGATTCATCTCGTGCCAGAAGCCGCCTGCAGTGCAATCAATTGGCGAGCCAAGACTCGACTACCTCAGCGCCATACTCGTTTTTCCAGGCCTTAAGCGTACGCTGATTACCACCCTTGGTCTCAACAACCTCTCCGCTGTGTGGATTCTTGTAGACCTTCACTTCGCGTGGTTTCCGAGAGGTTTTTGGGGCCATATCAGTGGAAGCCACCGCTTGCGGATCGAGGATCAGCACCACTTGGCGCAGGCCGTAGCCATACTCGTTGAGCAAACTGCGCAGCTTCGTTTCAAATTCCATTTCCTGCTTCAGGGCAGAGTCATTTTTCAGCGCTTCCAGCTCCGCCAGTTGGGCTGCGAGCTGTTGTTCGAGCAGGCGGAATTCAGCGAGACGGGACATAAGATTCTCCAAAATGGGTTCGATGATTTTAGCAATCAAGAAAGAAAGCGTGCTAACTATCTTGATCCCACATGCCTGAATCGGCAATCACGAGGCTGAGCGATCGGTGTGGATAAAAACGTGATGGCTTCAGGATCGTCGATCTGGGCGGCTTCACTTGCGAGGTAATCGATCAGCTTTTTGCTTCTTACCCAAACGTACTGCCGGCAAGCCGCGTTTGGAATGGATGGCCCCGCAACGGGGCGAAACCTGGCCTCCCAAAGGTGCTTGAACGCCTCCCTGGTCGACTTCCCCAAATACACCGCAATCTCCGGTCCCAAGATATAGCCACGCCTGAATCTGTCGATGGCTTGAGGCTTAACCATCAATTGCGTACGCCGGCCTCGTTCGACAGCAGTGCTCCATAGCAGACCCAGTCGAACGAACGCGTATGCGCATTGTTCTTTGACGCCTAACAGCGCAGCAGCCTTGACTACCGACAGGCCGGGAAAGACCGGACTCTTGTTCTCAGCTCGGGCTTGTTGCCACGCTGCAAAATCTTGCGGCTTGAGTAACCACGCCCCTACCGCAACCGAGCCATTCTCAGCTGGGCCGTAAGCGCGAAGTTCACCTGCACGTATTGCCTGAACCAACTCGACCAACCCACCCCCCTTGGGCAGAGAATGCTTGGCCAAGTAGTTGATCGACACCAGGCTCTGGTCAGAGCTGGTAGGCAGCTTCTCATCAATCAATTCGTTGATCGAGCGGCAGTCAATCAGCCACCTTTCGCCTGGGCGCGGTTCTCCACCAAAGAACTGGAGGGTACCACCAGCTAGCAGCTGCCTAACCCGATTGCGACAGAGGCTTAGCAAAGTCGAGGTTTCTTTCATATCAGCCACGCCCTGGAGATGCTGCGAGATTGCCTTCAAATGATCCAGGTCCACGACCGTAAAGACTCGATCTTCATGGACCTTCTCCCGATAGGCGATTTGTCCCTCCTGATGAAGGCGTTTTATGACTGATACCCCGAGACCACAAGCTTCAGCAGCAGAATCGAACGACACCCAACGATGTCTCTCAATCGTCTCCTCACTCAAATTGCGATTTCGCTTCGCTAACGGTGCTTCCCACGCATGCTGCAGAAATGATTCGAACTCTCGACGAAGAAAGTCAAAACAAGAGTCATCCAGATCACGGTGGATGTCGTGGTATATCGGGCCGAACGATCTGCTGAGCGTCCAATGTTCGTTATCGGAATGGACTGCCTTGAGGCCACTCAGCAGTTCTCTGAATGCGAGAGGCCAGTTCATGAGAACCACGCCCGCCGCGTTTGCCATAAGCCGCGATATCTCTAGCGAACCCGAATCAGCAACCTTCAGCGGCTGGGTTCTTTCCGTAGGCAAACTTCTGACAGCGAGACGCGATGACAACTCGTGAAACTGTTCGTAGGTGAGGGCCGCCAATCCCGCGTCAGCTGGCAACGAGTCGGCGTAAAACCTATCTTCAAAGCCAGAGGTGAGCCAGGCGGCCTTATCACTCGCCGGCGCGATCTCAAAATTGGTCCCACTCAATGAGGTGCCACACGCTTGGCAACTATTCGCACTCATTGCGCTTGGATCGGTTTGGCGTTGCCAATGGGGTGCTACAAGCTGCCTGGTAGCGAGCGTATGGCTGAAGCTCTGTCTGAGCTTGTGCGAGCATCATTCCCCACCGAGGCTGTTAGTCCTGGCGTAGTGACTGATCCCTGGGTGCAAAGGGGGGCGGGCCAGATGTACAGCGGTGACGGTTTCTTCGAAGTGCGTCACCGTGACTCCCACCAATGCGACTTCATCGCAACCGTCCCTCGTGAATTTCAAGAAGCCCTTCGCAAGTTCCTCTTGGCCACCGATGTAGTGGTCCGCGAGAGCAAAGCGGAGGGGAGGGTGCAAGGCCAGAACCTGCTTTTCCAATTGAACGATGGCAGCTTGTCCCTTGACGATTTCAACGATCGACTTTCCCAAGCTCAGAATGGTAATAGACGATAGCGTTTAGGCCTGATGCCTACTGGGATACCACTAACGAGTACACCGACGCCACCGGCGGTACCGTGACGCTGGTCGTGAAGTCCTGGGATACCAGCCGTACCTTCCAAATGGGGCCCGACCGTAACAAGATGACGATCGACCTGGTTCGTGGAGGGAGAACTCTGCAGAGTTACACCGACTTCTACGACGACTGACCAGTCACGGCCAACCGGCAGCGCCCAGGTGTGGCCTGGGCCGCGGAAGCACGTCGGAAGCACTGCCTAGGCATGACTGGGACCATAATTTTGTAGTTCACTTGATAGGCACATGTGCCTAATTTCAAAAGGCTCGGAGGGTTGATGGACGTCGAACAACGGGATGCCAACCGGCAAGCGTTCCTCGCGCTGCTGGAAAAGCACAAGGTGAAGCAGGGGGAGAGCGCGATGCTCATCAATGCCGTGACCCAGCGACCCTGTTCAGTTCGTGCGGTTCGATCTTGGCTCAACGATCCGACCAAGAAATCATCCAGGCCTTGCCCGTCCTGGGCGGTGAAGGCCTTGGAAGATGGGATCGTATACATGCAGAAGTTGATGGAGCGTCGAAAGCAGCAGCTAGATGCGCAGTCCATCGCTGAAGAGGCCCATTCCTAGCTAGGCACATGTGCCTAGTCATCCGGTAGGCACAAGTGCCTAGCTGCCGTCTTCCTCGAACAAATTCACGGCTGCAACTGCAGGCAAGCGTTCCGGGGTTGAAGACCCTGACAAAGGCCTGCAAGAGCAAGAATTCACGAAACGCGGTGGTAACAGTGCGGGAGGCCCTTCAGAGCCTCAAACGGTCCCTGACGAGCATTTGGATCTTACCTTGGTCTGTGAGAACGACACGTTCTACTCCGACTGTTCGCACTTGGGAGCTCACTACACGGGATCGCCGTACACATAGCTGGGCCGATAAAAATGATCCGGAGCCGGTCATTCTCATCTGATCAGTGCTCAGCGACAGTCCGGCCGGTTCCTCGCCGCCGACCTTGAAGCCACGCGCTATACTGATAGCCCTGCCTGCAGTGACCTGTAAGCGGGGCGGGGCAGTTGTCAGTGCTCACCGCGATGTAGGTTGAATGGACTTCAAACCCGCTGCCCGGAGCAGGGCAGGCATGCAGCTTCTTTGAGTGCGGGTAATCGCGTCAGGCTGGCGATGAAATGGACAGTCACGACGCTCACGAAATACGCTCTCCCAGTTGCGATTTCGAGAGGTACAGACCATGAGCATGATCGATCCGGAAGCCCTGAAACAGTTTGTGCTGGACGCCATGGAGAATGATATGGCGAACCTTGGCAGCTATCGTGAGCACCCGGACTTGGAGCGAACCCGGGGCTATCACATGGGGCGTCTAATGTTGCTGCGAGATTTCCGCGTGGTCACCAAAATTGAACATGATCTGCTAGAAATTGAGTTACTACGTGCCTGTATGGAAGAGGCCGACAAGCGCGATGATGAAATGGAGGGTTCACCTCTGACCGAGGCGCCCAGTGCGTGCTAAGGGCCGCCTGGCTACCGAGTGAGGCCCTGTCATCGCCTCTTAGCCTGGCAGCAGGAAACTGGTGTCGATTGCATTGTGAGGAACATCCACGCCCCACCATTCAAGCGAGCGGTTGCGAAAGGTCAGCCAGTCGGCCTGTGTTGGACTTCCATGCGTACACAGGCGGCATTCAGGCGCTCCGGCCATCATTTCGGTAACGGTATTGTGAAGATCAATTCCTCTAGGGCTGAATCGACCGACCGTTGAGCCATCACTGCTGTGAATCCAGATGGTCTGGCGATTGGCGGCGATCTGAAGCTCGTAATACAGCTCCTGGTCGGGTTGTTCAGTCATGCCTGTTCCTTGAAATTTGCGTGCACACGGTGATTTACACCTACGTGGCAACCGATGCAACCCATCAAAGGACCCCTTCGATTTTGTTGGTGCCTCTTGCGCATTGCAGCTTGGCTCTACCTTGCCGGAAGCGGAACGAAAAACGCCCCCAGCAAGCCGGGGGCGGTGGTGTGTATGTTCAAGACTCAGGTCCCTGAGGCTCAGTCATACGGGGTTTCGGCCGTGGGGGGCAGGCCACGCTCTGCGCGGAACTCCTGAGCCATGTTCTCACGACGCATATCCGAGAGTTTGTCGAACTCGCGCTCGTATTCAGGGTTGACGCTGCCAGTAACTGCATAGGCGGCACGGACCTTCTGTGCTTGTGCTTCGATTGCGTTGGTCATGATGTTCCTGGGTGAGGTTGGGGGGGTAAGGGAGGACTGGTGATCAGCCGGCCGCGGGCAATCTTTCATTCAGCCCTTTGAGCTTCTGGTCGTATTCCTCAACCAGGTCGCTGTATTCCTTCGACTCCCAGCTTTGAAGGCCGCCGGCGGATAGGACTTGCAAGCAATAGTCTTTCTGTCCTTGAACAGACAGGATTTCGTCTGCGATCAGTTGCTGATAATGGTTCATGGTGTCTCCGCCCGGTGGATTGTTGGCTATGTACGCGGTGATGCCGCACATGCAAAAGGAAACTCTGGCCAAGAAAAACCCCAGGCGAACCCGGGGTATGGTGGAGCGTTCGTTTAGGGGAGCGTGGTGGTGCTATTTACCATCTGCGGCCAGGTCGCGAGGACGAAGCAGGCGCACTGCATAGGTGCCGCTGACTACGTCGTCAACTCGGGCTGCGAAACGGCTAGTGCCCGCTCCTACAGCCTCGGTCGAGCAGACTGGGGTGAAGGTCGCAGTGGTTGTGCTCAGCACATTGTTGCCCTCGCTGTAGTATTCAGCGAGCAGGCGCCTGGCGCCGTCATCCCCGGCTTGCAGGTATGCGATTGCCTCTTTGATGCCGACTGCTGTTTGGTACTGCTTTTTGGCCACACCAGAGGTGCAGTTGAAGCTCAGGTCGTCGACGATCACCCAACCTTGAGATCCCAGCCGGTCAGCAATAATCGTTTTCAGCGCGTCGGAATCCTCTGCCGCAGTCACCGGTGAAGTTTCAGTCGGCTCACCTGGTAGGTGTTTTGCGTCGAGCCGGTGCGCCAGGTCCTCGGTCACCACGAAATGCGTGGAGCCAAATGTTCGGACGACACCACGCCCTTCGATTGGGGACTCCAAGCGATCGAGCAGGGGTCTGGTGTCGCGAATCTCTACACCTTCTCCGGTCTGAGAGATGCGCACGATGCACGCCATCTTGACGATGGTACGCGCAAGTTCCGGGGTCAAGCAGGTCGCTACTTTCACGAGTGTTGTCATAGTTTCTCTCCTGAGGAATTGAACATCGTGCTCAGGGATGAGTTACATTGCAGAACAAGGACGATGGTGCTCGCCGGCACATCCGTTACACGCGTGCGTGAGGCATCTCCATGGGCAAGTTCAACCAGATTTCCCTTCTGAGGAGTGCCACCCATGAGCAGCAACAAAACCGTCCCTGTCGCTGAATACCGCCGTGCCTACGACCGTCTCCACCGCAAGGTTGATGACTACCATGCCTGCTGCAGTGCCGATGAAGTTTCCCATTGGAAAGAGATAACCCAACGTGTTTTGACTGAGGTCTCGTACATTTCGTGCTCGCGTGCGAAACCCGATGATGTCGAAAACATGGCCAAAGCGCGTGCGAGGGTCGAGGGCTACCTGGCCGCAGCCGACGAGCGAATCGAGGCCTACAAACGCGCTGCGTGACGTTCTCAACACGAGCAAAAAGTGATTATTGGCGGATGAGCAGTATGGAATACCTTCAATACACGCCGGCGCCGTCGGCACGCAGCGCTGATGTTCGCCGCATGTGTGCGGCATTGGCGAATGCAGGCTACATGGCCAGCGAGAACGATATCGAGCGGCTGTGGGATGACTACAGCTTCGCGAGACGC
Organism: Pseudomonas sp. NPDC089392; assembly: GCF_044749595.1. NCBI lineage: Bacteria > Pseudomonadati > Pseudomonadota > Gammaproteobacteria > Pseudomonadales > Pseudomonadaceae > Pseudomonas > Pseudomonas sp. NPDC089392. Next base: position 57,901 of record NZ_JBIVIF010000025.1, on the reverse strand, counting down.
TTTTACAAGGCAGGTTGGTTTGATTTGCCCCAGGACGATGAGCAACTGCTGGAGATTCTGCTTGTTGGGTTCAAGGTGAAGCCTGTCCCCTACGACGATGACGATTCTATCCAGTGGCCTTCGCACTGGTAGTAACTTCCGCCAGGCCTGGTCCCCTAACGCTGCACCACCCCGAACTGCTCACGCAGTTCGGGGTTTTTTACACCTGCGCTTCCTGCTCAGGAGGGTAATGTCAGGAAGGCGCAACTCAAAGAGCCTGCGGCGATCGGCAGCTGATACCCGCAGCTTCGCCCGCGGGAGCTGCAGTCTGGGGCGGCTTATCAGGTGTTGTTGGCCATTCCTAGCTATACGGCCAACCCACTCCTTGAGGAAGAACCCAATGCAAACAATGCCCGTGAACATCGCCATGCTGCGCAACATTGCACCCGTTTCAGTGGGCGCCAGCCAGTTCAACGGTAAACAAGTGTTCAAAGCCTACTCGAAGACCGAGGACCGCTATTTTGAGCTGCGCGGTGACGCTTCAACCAGCGATCACTACGCTGCACTGGTTGCCGAGTTCGGCGACGCAATCAGCAAGCCTGCGGCAGATCATGATGTCGAGCAATGTCCCCGGTGCTTCACCGATCTTGAAGTATTCCAGGTTGGCCTTTGCGACGACTGCCAGGCACTCGGATGCTGAACCAATAACGATTCATCCACCCGGCTCACGAGGCCGGGTTTTTTGTGCCCCACTGAAGAGGGCAGGCTGTTCCCAGTTGAATATTATTGTCCTATAGTTTAAAAATGCATCTTCTCTCTGCGCTTTCGTGGTAGCGTACGAAGGTGAGGGTGGACTCTCGACCAGCCTTCGACATCAAAATTTTCGAGTGCATGAAATTGGAAAACGAAGTTCAACTGAAACAGCCGCTGTTGACCCCGGCAGAGTTCAAAGCTGAGTACAAGGCCCGCGGCTGGAATGGCCGCCAGCTTGCCATCCGCTGGGATAAGACGGCTGTGTGGATCAGCAAAGTGGTCAACGACCTTGACCGTGATCCGCACTGGGATGACGCGGTCCGCGGCTTGCCAAATATTGTGATCACCAAGAAGCCAAGGGCGAAAAAGAAAAATGCGGATTGAGCGGTGCCGCCACCGGGATGTAAGCAAATTTTGGCCGGCTGGCTCGTTGTAGTTCTGGAAAATGAAAGTCGAATGAGGCGTATGTAATTGCGTTCCGCATCTCCCTGAGTCATGCAACGCAAGCCTCAGGAGATTGCAAATGGGAACACTCAACTCTACCCCCACTGGTCCGGAGATGCCTCTCAAATTATGGCGAGGAGAACAAGGCCAGCGGCTGCGTCGCGCCCAAGCACGTCACGAGAGAATGGTAGCCAAGGCGATCAACGGCAACGTATCTAGCCGCCGTCTTAAACAATTGGTCATGCGCTATGACCGGATACTTCTCGCCGCCGTAAAGCTCGTGCCTAGGTAGCAATGAAGATAGCGACCATCAAGAAGCCTCAGCAACCCAAGTGCTGAGGTTTTTTTTGCCCGCGGAAAAGGCGATCGGCGCATCTACAGGGACCCTGTGAGCTGGCTTCTTCATCTAATATGTGCGTTTACGATACTTAACGCGTACGTGTAATATCTGGCGCTTCTATCCAGGAGCGCTAGATTTAGGGAATTAAACCTGTCGCAAGGGAAATAAAGCTGTCGCGGGTAACCCTGTTCGTGACCAATCCGGGTTGGCGGGGTGCAGTGATGCACGCCGTTGTCCCGACTTGGAATTACGCCTCAGAATCTAATTGACAGGTGTGTCACGCTGTATAGGCTTGTAGTCGAGGACTGCAACTGCGCATCCGTTGGGACTGGGTACCAGCAAGGCCCCCCCGCAATTTCGGCAGCAGAGAATGCTGGTTTCTCTGAAGTAGTGACGACGGGCATAGCCGGTCGGATTCTGAACCCAAGGTCGCAAGGCTGGGAGTTAAAGGATCGCTGCGACTACTCCTCGAACCTTCCGAAAAGGCACCTTTGGGTGCCTTTTTTACACCTTATTTCTGGCAATGTTTGCTCAACCGCAACCTTTGAACGATGACGCGGGATCAGTCGCTGAGGGGCCAACCCATCCATGCTGTTGCGTATCCAACCTGATGAATCTTTGCGCTCATATGTTGACCGCAATTTGCTCGTGAATTTTATGGACTGGAGGGTAGACAGGTTACGATGGCTTTCTGAAGGGGAGATTACTCACCAAGCAGTTAAGGTGATCGCCTCAACGATGGGTTGGCAAGGATGCTATGGCTTCAACCGCTTGCTGCACGAACACACTCAATTGCCCCTGCAGTTTGTTATCAGGGATACCCGAGATGCCAGTTATTCTCGAACGGCGTATCTCAAACCCCGAATGGCGATTACTAATTCCGACTTGCACGCCTACTGCCCGGAATGCGTCAGGCAGGACGTGCAGGATTTGGGCTTTTCCTACTGGCGACGAAATTTCCCTGATCATGTGAGCGTGTGTGCCACACACAATGTGGTGCTGCTGTCCACTTGCCCATATTGCGATCAACCTTTCTCATCAAAAGGCCACAATCTCGATGTGATGTGGAGAAAGTGTTCTGGGCGACACCTCGGTAACGCAGAGAGCGTAATGAACTTGGATGAAGATGCTCTCAAACATGCTCGCTTCGTAGAAGCGCTATGCGCTTATGAATTCTCCATTTCAATCCATTCTGCAGTGGCCATTCTCTCCGATAAGTTGCGCAGCCTCAAGAAACTGACGAAGCGGATGAAATCTGAGCGGACAGCCATGATTGAGTATCTCGATCGGATTTCAAATAATTTGGAAGAAAAAAGATTTGAGAGTCCTGTTGTAAAGACGGAATTTTTCCCCGAAGAAATTTTGAAAATCGTGGTTTATGCCTATGAGACTTTCGATGAATTTGTTGTTGATTTGTACGAGTATGATAAAGATTTGATTCCTATTGAGTCTCTATGGCGAAATTATGGTAATGGTAGGTATGCGACCACTTGTCGGGAATAGCTGACTGAGCGTTGCTGCACTTGCATGTTAAGTCTTGGTCGATTGGGTAACAATTTCTAGTAGGTTTCGTGCTTCTGGGTAGCGATTCCTTTTTTCTAGGCACCGATGCAGTGTGGGCACCAACGCGAAAATATGACTAGCTCGAACAGGGAAATTCGTGGCCGAGTATTTCAGTCTTTGAATGCTCAATTCAATTGATTCGCATAGTTGCCTGTCGCGAGCACTCCAATCGATTTTTTGATTGTTGCCTACGCGACCACTTGGCATCCGCTTAGTTTGAGCCATCAACCAGTCATTATCGTTCCGGTATAGCCATTGATAGACCTTGGGGAGCATTGATCTCAGGCTTTTCGGACTGGCGTCTGGATTCATGCCGATGGCGCTAACCCACTCCGCACGGTGATTGTGTAGCAGTAGCTCCCTGCGCTGAGTTGTCCAAGCAGCCATCAGTAGAGGATCAGCACTTAGGGAGACGCTGAACAATTTACCTCTTCAGTCCGCATTCCATTTTCCAACCGATTTTTTCAACCTGACGGTCTTATTTTGCGTTTATGGGCCGATTTCAGGCCCTGTTTTACTGATTAGCGGGTAAACCCCGCCTTTCAGACGGATTTATCCCGCCACCCGTTGCAAGTACCGCTTTGCCAGCATCAGATTGGCCAACCCGAACAGACTGAATAACTGCGCCGTATTCTTTTCCAGTCCACGGTAACGGACTTTGCGATGGTTGAAGCGCACTTTGATCACTTGGAACGGATGCTCTACCTTGGCACGCAGTTGCGCCTTGGCGTATTCGATCTTGCGCTTGACCCGGAACAGCACGCTGTCTTTGCCGTGATGCTGGTAGCTGCTTGGCCGTGCTGCAATCGACCAGATAACGTCCCGTTCAGCATACTCCGCTCGCTTGGCCGCACCGGTGTATCCAGCATCTCCCGAGACATAGGTTTCGGCACCGTGCAGCAGCTTGTCGACCTGGGTGACATCGGCCACGTTAGCCGCGGTCCCCACCAGGCTGTGCACCAGCCCCGACGTGGCGTCGACGCCAATGTGGGCCTTCATCCCGAAGTGCCACTGATTGCCTTTTTTAGCCTGATGCATCTCAGGATCGCGCTTACCTTCTCGGTTCTTGACCGAGGGCGGTGCGGCGATCAGGGTGGCATCGACGATGGTGCCTTCCTTGAGCAGCAGACCCCGACTGGCCAGATGCTGGTTGATCGTTTCAAACAACACCCGCGTCAGCTGATGGGTTTCCAGCAAGCGGCGAAAGCGCAACAAGGTAGTGGCATCCGGTGCCGACTCCCGGCCCAGGTCGATGCCCATGAAGCCACGAATGGCCTGGCTGTCGTAGATGGCATCTTCGGTGCCTTCATCGGAGAAACCGAAACACTGCTGCACGACATACATGCGCAGCATGCGCGACAACCCAATCGAGGGGCGTCCGCGCTTGCCGGTGGTGTCGCGGTAGAACGGCGCCACTTGAGCTTCCAGCTGTGCCCAGGGCACCAACTGCTCGATATCCGCCAGGAAGCGATCTCGTCGGGTTTGCTTTTTCTTGCCGGTGTATTCGAGTTCGGAGAAGGTCTTCTGCATAGCGCGTAACGAGGCTCACGAAGAGGGGGCTGATTGAGGGGGTCAGTGTGCCAAGGCTCTGAGCGGTTGGCTATTTATGCAGCGTCTCCTTAGGATCCTGTTTATTGTAGAAACCGAAACGTCATATCGTTCCGCTATGGAATGTTTCTCCACTCCTTTGCCCAAGCAACCCAAGATTTGTTCCCGAAGCTCGGGTTTCAGCTTTTTAGGCTTCAGTTTTTTGAAGACTCTATCCCTGATTTCCTGACCTTTAAATCGGTGTGCTGCTTTATCGCCTACTGCTCGTCTTCCGTGGTCTGGAGACTGTACTGGGGTTTCCTGATCCCCTGGAGACTGAAATCTTTTTAACGCACATAAAAACGGCGCAAACTCGCCGAATATACAGGTGATCAAAATCAGATGTTTGAGCGGATGGGAGTAAACGCGCGGTGTACGGGTCAGACTCTGTATAAAAGTTTCAGCTCTCTTTGGAGTGGTCGGAAGCGAGGCCAGTGGAAGATACGGTTGCAGTTGTGAAGCGAACGAAGCTAGGTCTGCTTGGGCATCAAAGCATGCTTCTGTATTGACTGAGAGGCGACGAATAGCTTCGTTATAAGCAGCCGTGACATTTTCTGGACGAAATTGCTCAGAAATGCCTAGCTTGGCTAACTCAATCACTGAGTGTCCTAAACGCTTGAGGGTTTGTACCACTGTCGGGCATACGGGCTGCTCTGCAACGCTCGCTATTAGGTGCTCGGCAGGTAATACCCAGTGCGCAGAGTCCGACCACTGCCGGTTGGCCGAGCAAATCCTGATGAGAGTTCCGTGCTTAGGGCATAACGTGACGCCTGGATACTGATGGGACAGGTGCCAGTAGGCGACCCCATGATTGATACGGTCTTCCCTTAAACATTCGAGGCATGCTTTCAATGGGTGCTCTGCGCCAAAGCGACCGGTCACCAGACCCAGGCGATATTTTAAGGTGCCCAAAGAATTGTTTGAAACTGTATGAAAGACGTCGTCAATTCTTTCCTTGGATTGAAAAGGAAAAAACAACGGCAATATCGTATGTTCTGTAATGATGTTGAATGGGCTTCCCCATACTTCTTTGGCTTTTTGGGGCAAAGAGTTTAGTCTGCTAGGAAAGTCATGCTGCACACTACTTGATCCCTCACCAAATAGCCATGCAGTGGTGCTAGCCTTAGTAACGTGGCACATAAAACGATGCTGACGACAACAAATACTGAAAAAGGTCTCATCCGGTAGCCATCGAACGACAGGGACAGATGCATTTGCAGAATCAGCCATTTCCCTCACCAAACGCTTGTCGTTTTCAACATTTTATTTGATTGGGGCTAAACCCTTAAATTATCAGTTGAGATAAGGGGGTGAAGATATATATCCGATGGGTGTGAGGCGCACGGTTGATCTAGATAATGACCCAAGCTGGACAATTTTGAATCCAGTCGCGACCCAGAGAGGGATGACTTTTCAGTTGTCACCCTGTTAACCACGGCGGTAACATACCCTGCTAAGCGAAGCGCTTTAAAATGTGCACACAGATACGTGTACACCCAGCGAATCCATTGCAGATAGCTGCTAACTATGTCCTAGATTCTTAACACGTATGAATAATAAGGAAGTATTGAATGAAATCTGACTAGTTAATTAGCGCTAGAATTCAGATAGACAAAGGCCCAAGTGCGACCTTGGGCCTCTGTGGATAAGTCAGAATTTAGCGACCTGACCTTTCCATTGTCTATTCCGAACATGCGGGACGTCAAGTCCTGCAGGGCTTCGTTCATCCACAAGAAGGTGAGCGTTATCCACAACCCGCACTCTTGGGTACGCCCGGGAGGCAAGGGCTATAGGGGCATCCAGCAAATTATCCCCAGGCTGGATGACGATCCTAGGTCCGTAGACATTGGACTGTATTGATGACTTTGCAGGAGAGATTTGCCCTCATCAGGAGCCGACAAGCTCACTTCGCGTGGGGCGATATCTACACGCCTTCGATTTTAGCGGTTCCACGAGAAGCCCCTAAGGGCTCTCGTATCAGCAGAATGAATAGCCGGAAGCTCGGCCGTGCGATTCACTCGCTGTCCACCCCAGAAGCGGTGTTCGCACAGCTCGCGCTCTTCCATCCTCAGCTGCTCGATATTCACGAGCAGAAGATGCTGTGGCCATATCACGCCCCGCATCCATTGCACGGGCATCCACTCACCAAAGGACATTTTTCTCATCCTGTCACTGGGACGATGGAAATTGCCAAGCAAATTGGCTTCAAGCATCACCAGGTGGTGATTACCACTAAAGCTGGTAGCCGACAGAGAATGCCCTTTCCCTATCAGGGGGACCTTTTACTGTATTTGATGGGTTCAGATGGGAAACCCTACGCGGTCAATTGGACGGTGAAGGATCAAGCTCATGCCTTCAGCGAGAGGCGCTACTCAGCAGCCAAGACCCCTAATCAGCAAAAAAAGGACCGTGATCATGCTGAGCTACGCACAGCCCTAGAGCAACTGCATTACGCAAGCGGCGGTATCAGGACCGTGCAAATGTCTTTGGATCGTCTGGACCCGATCGTCATGGGCAATCTCGATCTGCTATTTCCGATGCATGGCTTGCCGCTGACCCACGACCCCGAGCTGCTCAGGGAGTTTAGCGCTGAGATTGAGGGCGCTGTGCATGCTGGGGCCTTGATCCACCCCATCATTTACCGGTATGCAGCCCGATGGGGTAAGCGTGACCAGTTTATTGCGAAGGTCTACCAAGACATCTGGGACCGAAAGCTGCCAGTAAATTTCTTCAAGCCGATTCTGATCGACCATCCTCTCGATACCGACGGTGGTGATCTGCTGGCAGCCTACGGCAAATTTTTCTTGGAGATTGAGCCGTGATCACGGGCGCTAGGTTATTTGCGCCTGAAGGTTATCGGAGCCTTGTCAAAGGCCACTATTACCATTTCCTGAACAGTGATGCGGTCCACAACCGGGTGCGCTTGGTGGAGTTCAGTGATCTAGCGAAAGACGTGCGCACCACCTTGATCACCCTCACAAGGTTCGAGTTCGAAGAAGCGCTCGAAGCGGGTGCGCTGCTGGCGTCAGGGGAGACGGACAAATTTCCGCCATGGCTGGAACCGATTAAGGGGATCGCAATTTCAGATCGTGAAACGAAGCGGGTTTCTGCTAAGGAAACCTACGACCAAAAGGTCAACCGCCGTTTTCTGGCTATCTCAGGCCTGATGGTTCGTCTCCAGGAGGTTCTAGCCAGTGACGATCCGGACGCTGTAATTAACGCTCATGCCAAAAGCCAGTCGCCTCAGCAAAATGCAGCTCGCTTGAGGTTGTGGTTCTACACTTACATTACTTTTGGACAAAACAAGTGGGCTCTCATGCCTCCCCTGCACCGCATCGGGAGGTGGGACAGGGAGGGGCCGGGGAAATTACGCAGGCTGGGCCGGCCATCACCCAATGGCAAAGAGTGGGGTTACCGGGCCGATAGCGCCATGAGGGAAAGAATCCTTTCTGCGTATCTTAGGTTCCGTTCCGCTGACAAAACATATAGTCAAGTTTACCGAAAAATCCTTACAGAGGAATTTGGTTGCGTTTCCGTTGAACGAAATGGAGTAGCATTTTTCATCAATCGTAAAGGGCACCCATTTCCAACTATTGACCAAGTGCGTTACTGCATCGAACAACAAGTTAGCGCTAAAGAGAAATCTATTGGCGTAAGAGGTAAACAAAAGACCCGCGACCAGAGCGGCAGTTTGGGCAGTTTCTCAGAACGCTTGACGAATCTAAATCAGCAGGTCGAGTTTGATGGTTACTACATAGTTGAAAAACTTTCGGGCCTGACAGAGGGTAGCCCCGTTGACGGATTTTGCGTCGTTCGTGCCGTGTGTGGATTGTCCGGAATGGTGGTTGGCATTGGATTTGCCGAAGGTAAAGAAACCAAAGAAGCTTATCGGATGTGTCTGTTTTCCATGGCTGTCGACAAAGTATGGTTTTGTGGGCTTTTCGGAGTAACCATCAAACCGGACTGGTGGCCCTGCGAAGGCTTGGCAGGTGGGCTGGTGTTTGATCGAGGTCCTGCAGCAGCCCTGGACACGGAGCCTGAGATCCACTGGCTAGGCACACTTGAAAATACGCCAGTTTTTTCTGGCCAGTCTAAAGCTACGGTTGAGTCATCGCACCCGCGAGCAAAATCCGACCTCGATCAACCCACCTATGTTCATAGCACACTGAATTTTGTCCAAATGGCCCGCAGGGAGATTCACCAAGTCCTGAAAGACAACCGGTCGTCTGACGCAAGTGGCCGCATGGAAACCGAAATGTATTGGTGCGGAATAAAGCCCACCCCGCTGGGTATCTGGAATTACTGGGACAGCCGCTTCCGTAATTCTGCAATCGGGATGCAGCAAGAGGTTGCCATAAAGAGCTTCCTGTCTGTGCACCCGGCCGTTGTACGTCAAGACGCAGTCTATCTGTACGGGCGCAAGTATAGGTCTGTTGATTTGATCAATACCGGGATATTTGATCGAGTTGCTAGGAGCAGCGTTATTGAAGTTGATGTATATGTACTGACTATGTGCGTTCGGCATATATGGATTGAGGTAGGAGGCACACTGTTCGAACTGGACTTTGTAACGACGCAAAGGACCGTTGACGGTGATCGGGACATATCATTACGTGATCTTCAGTCACTAGATGCCTTAAGGCGAAAATCTCAAACTTTGCTTCGTAATGAGATGCCGGCAATTCATCAATTTCACGATGATAGATTCAAAGAAGATACCGGTGAAGAGTGTAAAGGTGGCGTGAGAAGAATTGGTCGACCACCTAAATCGGCATCTGCGCAGCGAGATACAGATGACTATGATCGATTCCGAGGTAAAGCCAAATGAATGAGGCCATTGCGAGTTGGTTCGACGGCTGCCAAACGGCTGATCAGGTCCGCCAGATCATCACGCGTCGACCTGAGCCATTGGAAAGTCTGTACGAAATTGAACCTCGGTTGGCGGCAGAGGTGCTGTCTCAAGCATTGCGTGAATCGTTCATTCCCAACGCATTTACGATTGAGTTCATCCAGGAGATGGTGGGGCGCGCAGCGCTGCATGCGCGAGCATTGTTCTCTTCTGAGCGCGAGTACGCCCGAGGGCTCTATGAAGCACCTGCAGTCGATGCTGTGCCGGTGTGTTTTACAGGGCTTGCAGGGGTTGGGAAGAGCCAGACCATTGCTGCGCTGCGCAAGGTTCTGCCTGGCCCCGTTGATCTGTCCTGCGATCACTTCCAGGGTGAGCTACCGTTGCGGTCGCATTGGTATGCAAGCGCCCGAGGTACCACCAATGCTAAGGCCCTTCTTCGAGAGTTCGTTGAGTTGCCTCTGTCGCGACTGACCGTTGCTGAGCTGCTGAGTGAATGCCGGCGTAGGGCGAATCGTGATGGGGTATCGTTAGTCATCCTGGATGAAATGCAGTACATCCAAAAGGGGCTTGGTGCAGCGAAGGTTACCGATATCCTCTTGAACATGGCTGGTATCGGTCCGCCAATGGTCTACGTGTGCAATTACAGCTTGGGTCACAAGTTGTTTGAGAGAAACAATGAGGATCAGCAGCGCTTGCTGACGGACCCAAGAATCATGCTTCCCGATGAGCCTGGCAGTTCCGACTGGAAAGCTTTCATTGATGAATGTGTTCGCGTGGGCAATGGCGCGATTCGCGGTAATCAGGGTGAATTGGCAAGGGAAATTTACCGTTGCACCTTCGGTATCAAGCGCCTGGCGGTGGAGTTGTTGAAGCAGGCGTACATTGAGTGCCGCAGTGCAGGCCGTCATGCGGCCTCCCTTCAAGACATCGGCCATGCTTACCGCTCAGCGGCTTACACGTCCAGTGCCAAACAGGTCGAACACCTTCAAAAATTGGCTCTGGGTGGTCGGGTGTCCAAACAGCATCCAGACCTGCGGTGTCCGTTTGACCTGCCAGCCGCGTTCACGTCCAACGTAGTGAAATTTGCGCGAGCTGAACGGCAGGACCGAGTCACCCAGAAGGTTTTCGACTCATCGCTCACTGCGTCGGAACGATCTGTAAAAAAGCAACTTGATGCCTCAGCGAATGCTCTGCAGAAGCCGACTGCGCGCCCGCGGCGGACTCCGGTTGAGGAGCTCTCCGAGGAAGAGCAGGCCAAAGCTTTCTTTGCCTTGATGGAGGACGACAAGGACCCCAAACCCAAGTGATGGTGTGGCGAAGAATTCCGTTCGCGGGCCCTATGATTGCTGGCGTGTAAACCTATTTTTTTCACTGTTAACCAGAGTGGTTTACAGTGAAAAAAACAGGTTTACACGCCTGAGTTAGCGAGGGGCAGGTACACCAGGATAGAGCACCTGAGCTCGGATGCATCTCCGACGCCGCTGAAATGTGCTATCACGTGCCAGTACAAGCATGTCCAGATTCGCGTCATGCATTGGCGTTAGACAGTTAACTCCAGGTACAAAGATCTTATGAGCACACCAATTACGCTGTCTGTGGGTAGCCTCGATCTCACATACAACACTGGCTATATGGGCATGGATCACGGGATGCTCTATCAAGAGTCCGACCGCCAGTACCGTCGGCACGAGGGCATCGACTACGACTACGCTCATAGCCCTGAAAGTCTGGAGCAAATGGAGCTGTGTTTTTGCCGGACACTTGGTTCGATGGTGTCACGGTTGGAGCTGCTCGGATACACATTGGCGGCGGTGAGGTCGGAATACGAAAATCAGGTCGTGCTCGACAGAGACCAGTTCGAGGAATACCTGCCAGGTGAGCGTCGATCCGACCGTTTGACTTTCGATCAATTTATCGACTTCATCAAAGCGTACGCATTGCGAGACCTAAAAAGCGACTATGTCGCCAGCTACGATTCCGATCATGCACAGGGCCGGGGCCGCTTTGCGGCTGATCCAGCGGCATCTCTACTCCCGACGGGAGTGTTTGATCGAGACATCGGAGGCTACTCCGAGCGCAGCCATTTCGGCTCAATGTTAGGATTTCTGAGCCCATATGCAACTCTGCGAATCCTTGCCGAAAACCCCGCTAATCTAGGTGAAGATGTCGTCTGGGATTACGGCAATTTTGTGGATGCAGGATGGGCTAAAAATGAGGATTTCATTGGGAACGCACGTCGGACCCAGACCTATTTGATAGCGACTGAAGGCACTTCTGATACCCACATTCTGAAGCGGGGTCTGGCGCTGCTCCGCCCGGACATCGAGGATTTTTTTCGATTCATTGACATCGAGGAGCGTCACCCATTTTCCGGTACAGGTAATCTGTCCAAGTTCGCCGAGGGACTGGTCAAAATTGATGTTCACAATCGCGTGGTCTTCCTGTTCGATAACGACGCCGAAGGAGTGGATACCTATAAAAATCTACTCAAACGCTTTCAATTCCCAGTGAACATGAAAGCTATGGTTCTTCCTGACTTGGACGAGCTGCGCGAGTTTCCGGCGAAAGGCCCGTGTGGTGTTGCCAACGCTGACATCAACGGCTGCGCGGCCGCTATCGAGTGCTATCTCGATCTCAATCTTAAGGGGCGACCCCCAGCGCAGGTGACCTGGACGAATTACAAGGAGTCGTTAGGTATTTATCAGGGCGCCCTCGATTTCAAAGATAGCTACGCAAAGGCGTTTTATGAAACCACTCAGGAGGATGTTGAATCAGGTGTGTATGACGCGAGTAAGCTCCGATCCGTGATAGCGGCGCTTCTTGAGGAATGCACTGGTTTGGCTGCTGCGATGCTCTATTCGAAGTCCTAAACCTCAATAGCCTCTCGGCGAAGGCGCTTCCACCTAACGCGGACCGAGATGATTTCTGGCCCCTACCATCCGCTCGTCGCTACCTCTTGGAGATGGCCATCCATCCAATGCCCATGGGGTACAGCATGGCTAGAATGGTATAGTCTCTCATTTATTTGCAGAACAGCCGCAGGAAGCCGCTGGGAGATTTCACATGGCGATCTACACCGCAGGCTATGAAGGGTTGTCTATCGACGCCTTCATCGCTCGTCTTAAGCAAGCTCAGATCGACAAGGTTCTGGACGTTCGCGAGTACCCTCTGTCCAGAAAGCCTGGTTTCTCCAAGAAGGCTTTCGCCCAGTGCTTGGCGGATGCAGGAATTGCCTACGAGCATTCCCCTCCCTTGGGTTGCCCAAAACCGATTCGAAACCGCTATAAGGTCGATGGCGATTGGGGGGTCTATGCGCGCGACTTCAGGGCTTACATCCGTACCCGGATGGACCTTCTGGAGAACCTGACAGCTGATGCCTCAAGCCAGCGCATTTGTATGGTTTGCTACGAAGCTGACGCGAATTTTTGTCACCGCAGCCTTATCGCCGAGGCTGCGAGTGAATTGGATTCATCCCTGGATACGCGGCATCTGCCTCTCAAAATAGAGAAATTTGCTGATTTGCTTCGGGCGGTTGCTTAGGTGGATAGATGAGACTGATGATAAGCCACTGTTGCGGAAATCGATGAATCGTTCCCATTAGAAGCATAAGATCTTTTCCTGGTAACTCGACCTCCAGCTTCTGTCGAAACGGCGCTTCCCAGCCGTTAGGCCCATGAGCTCGGCGCATGTTTCTGTACAGCTGGCTTGCCTCCCAGTCTACGATCTTGTGCTTATAAATCTTTACCTCACCATCAAGTACTGACTCATAGCTGTAGTAGAAATCGAAGGGCACCTTCTCTAGGCGCTTGATGCTGGCTTTGACATCGTCCTGATCGAATAAACCGGGCTGGCGCTGCAGTCTCTCCAGTTTTTCAAGCTCCTCATCAGTCCAGCTTTCTGACGCGGCTTTACGGATCTCTAATCCAATAATTCGCTCAGGCTTGATCAAGCCGAGCGTGACATTGGAATTCTGTCGAGCCTGCTCCAGAGCCTCAAAACTGTCGTAGATGGGCAGCTTGCTAAGCATTTCCCTCCTTCGAATCCACGCTTTCGAGGTTGGAATAATGTCTTGGGGCTGAATCGTATCCACGCCAATCTTATGGCTTTCAGGTCGGTGATCGTTGGAGCTTTTTTCGATGGAGGCTTCGATCCACTGCCACTTTGAAAATCGTTGATCATCAGTGACCAGGCGGAACGGTACAGGGTAAAGACGGATCAGATTGCCTGCCTCGTCCATCCCCGCAACGCACGAAGTCTCTGTATAGGCAGCGCTGGGTGACGGGTATGTTTTGCATAGGATTAGTATGCGAGCTTTCCTTCTCATACAGGCACGTCCTTATTGTACTGCTGATACTGTAGCGACCAGAGCGTAAACTGGCCATATGATATCGCCCTGTCCCGACAAACCTCATCCATGTGCGGCTGCCACTGAGCGTCATCACCAAGAGCGAGCAATTCAGGCATAGCTGCTGCTAGGGATTGCCTAACCGGGCTGCACCGCAGAAAGATTGAACGCAGCTTCGGCACGAACTTGCCGTCCGATTGAAGCGGACGAGCTACGCACCGTTTGGGGTTGCGGCCCCTTTCGATGTTCGTCGATGGGATCTAGCTCAGTCGCAAGGGGCTTCCGGCGTACTGAACACTCCAACAAAATGGCATTTGCAAAGCTGCTTGAGCAAATCACCGCTTGCATGGCTGCTGGAGTATGATGGGGACTGGTAGCTCTGGCAGGAGAGCCCAATGACTGAATCAGCGCGCACCACGGTAAAGTGCCTGGATCCCGGCGACGGCTCCGGCGATGTGATTGTGGAATTACCTGACGACATTCTGCGCGAGCTCGGGGTCACGACGGGCGACAGACTCTCCATAGAGCTCATCAACGGCGATATCGTACTCAAGCCAGTCCGCGAGCGCCGCGAATCTGATTAGCTACGCGTTGCAGGCCCTCTGTGTCGTCGTGTTGAGCTGATGAAGCTTTCTAGCGGGGATACATGGGACGGCAGTCAGCCTACTGCCGTCCTTCTGGTCGGTGCGTTATTTGGCTGGATAGTTGGCGACTACTAGGTCCGCGCCGCTTTTGGTTAACCCAATGACTTGGTAGGCATGGCTTACGCCATCAACCTCCATGCCTGGGGATCCAGCTGGCATTCCTGGCACGGCGATCCCGACCAGATCGTTCCGCTCCTTGAGTTCTCGAATCTGCTCAGCTGGCACGTGACCTTCAACAAACTTTCCATCAATCACGGCTGTGTGGCAGGACGCTAACCGTGGCGCTACGCCCAGCTTCTGTTTCACTGCGCTCATGTCCGTCTCAATATGGTCGGTCACTTTGAAACTATTGGCTTCCAAGTGCGCGATCCATTTCTTGCAGCAACCGCAGTTCGCGTCTCGGTGAACGTCGATGGACAAAGGCTCGGCAGCGTAGGCCGCTGAGGTCACCAGCAGCCCAGCGATAGCGGCTAGACGAACGAGTATCCGGTTAGTTGGCATGAGTGTGCTCCTTACCGTCTTTGTGAACATGCGTCTTTGTCGACGATTTCGGGTGGGCGTCCGAATGGGCTTCGGCCGCATTGTGGTCACCGTGATGATCTGCCGCTTGGGTGGCGCCTGCGGGTGGAGCTCCATGGTCGTGAGCTGCCTGGGCATGATCGTTGTCTGCCGCTTCGTCGTGATCGCCATGCTCGGCATGCCCGCTCCCGCCGTGCTGGCCCTCATGGTTATGCATATCGCTTTCGCCGCCGCCGTGCTGATGGCCACCGCTCGTGGCCACCAAAGCCTTGTACTGCTCGGGATTCATTTCGGGAAGTTGATCCAGGAACGCGACTATTCCCCAGATGTACTCATCACCCATGCTCTTGCCCCAAGCGGGCATGCCGGTGGCTTTGATGCCGTGCTTGATCGTCCAGAATGCGGCAGCCGGTTCGCCTCCGACACCCACCTTGGTGAGGTCAGGTGGCGACGGGTATAGCGCTTGGCTAAGTTCTGTCTTTCCAACGCCAGGGGCGAGGTGGCACCCAATGCACATGGCGTTGTAGTTGCCTGCGCCTGCCTTGATCAACGCAGCGTTCTTCAGGTCAGGCACTTCAATGTCTCGCGCTCGAACCTCAATCGACCGGTCGCGAGCCATGGCGAGAAACGAATGGACAGCCGGGAAGTGAGGATCATCGGCGCCGACATTCACCAAGCCGAAATACGCGGTGCCCAATACCGCAGCACTTCCGACAGCACCGGCCACAAGCAGCGTTGTAATTGTTCTTTTCATGTTGGAATTCTCAGAACCACATCCTGATACCGGCAACGAAGCGTGCCTCATCAACATCTCCACCCTCGTCTCGGATGAAGTCAGCGGTGTTGCCGTAGGAGCGGCTCCAGGTAACGCCTATGTACGGGGCAAACTGGCGGACGATTTCATACCGTAGACGCAGCCCGACTTCGGTATTGGCCAGACCCGATCCAACACCGCGCTCAGGATCGTTCTTGCCATAGAAGTTCGCCTCGGCCGTGGGCTGCAAAATCAAGCGATTGGTCAGCAGGATGTCGTATTCGCCTTCAAGACGCGCAGCAGTCTGGCCGTTCTCGCCGATGAACGCCGTAGCTTCGGCCTCGAAGTCATACAAGGCCATGCCCTGAATACCAAAGGCTGCCCAGGTCTGCGGTGATTCCGGTTTGAAATCCTGACGGACTCCGGCGACCACGTCCCACCAAGGACTGACCGAGCGCCCGTATAGCAGTTGCAGCTCAGCGTCTTCGGTTACCCCATTGGTGCGCTCGCCTTCCGAGCGAACCCAGAGTCGATTGATGTCGCCGCCTACCCAGCCTGATGCGTCCCAGGCCAGGGTGCTGCCCTCATCGGCGTCTTGGTATTCGAGCTGGTCCAACAGGAAGAAGCTGTTGATTCCGCTGTCGTGCACCTGGTGGCCACCCAAAGGCGGAAAGGCTGCCTCGCGGTCGGCATCAGTGAGCACTGGAATCGGCGTGCGACTCGTTGTGGTCGGAGAAATCGCTGAACCATGATTCATCTGGGAATGGTCCATGCCCTTCATCGAACCGTGATCCATGCCCTTCATGTTTCCATGGCCCATTTTGCTGTGGTCCATCTTGCTATGGTCCACCGGGCTGGATTTGCTCTGGCTTTGAGCATGCTCCATCTGGCTGTGATCAACAGGGGCAGGCTGTTTCTGCTGTTTGCTCACCCCCATCTTGCTGTGATCCATCGCCGGCATCGATTCGGACGGAACAGCATCCATTTGCATGGAACCGTGCCCCATTTTCGAATGATCCATGCCCGAGTGATCCATTTCTTCAGCGGCGAAGCTGGGCGTTACGCCCAGCATGCCGATTGAAACAGTCAGGGCCAGCAGCGAAGGCCGCCCAAGGCTATTGACCATCTTTCCCTGCCTTAGCTTTGTCGCTGCCATGCGATTCCATCATTTTGTCGTGGTCCATGCCTTCCATCGAGCCATGGTCCATCCCCTTCATCGAGCCGTGGTCCATACTTTCCATGGACCCATGGTCCATGCCTTCATGGTTCATCCCCTGACCCTGCTTGTCCTGCGAACCTTTGGCTTTACCGGCCTCGGTAGATTTCTGGGAATGCTGATCATGGTTGTCGCTGGACCACGACGACGGGGCATAAACAGCCAACATGCCGACCATCGCAGCAGAGAGGAAAAAGGCGCTTCGTTTCATTGGTTTGCTCATCTCAAATCTCCAGCTCATTCGTCCACACGGACTTCTCGGAACATGCCCATTTCCATGTGGAACAGTAGGTGACAGTGATAGGCCCAACGTCCCAAGGCATCTGCGGTGACGCGATAGCTTCGTTTTGAGCCAGGTGGCATGTCGATGGTGTGCTTGCGAACCATGAAGTTGCCGTTCTCGTCCTCCAGATCACTCCACATACCGTGGAGATGGATGGGGTGAGTCATCATGGTGTCGTTGACCAAGGTGATGCGAAGACGCTCGCCATATTTCAACCGCAGCGGTTCAGCATCAGAGAATTTGATACCGTCGAACGACCACGCGAACTTCTCCATGTGGCCGGTAAGGTGCAGTTCGATTGTGCGTCCAGGCTCTCGACCATCGGGATCGATGAAGGTGCTCCGCAAATCGGCGTAGGTCAGCACTCGGCGCCCGTTGTTGCGCAGGCCAATTCCCGGATCGTTCAGCTTCGGGGTCGGCGACATGGTCTGCATATCGACCAACGGGTTGTTTGTCTCGGAAGCCGGATGGCTCTGCATTGCACCGCTCATGCCGGCCATGCCCTCATGACTCATCCCAGCCATCGTGCTGTGATCCATGCCGGCCATGTTGCTATGGTCCATTCCAGCCATCTTGCTGTGGTCCATGCCGGCCATGCTGCTATGGTCCATTCCAGCCATCTTGCTGTGGTCCATGCCGGCCATGCTGCCATGGTCCATCCCAGCCATCTTGCTGTGATCCATCCCGGCCATGTTCCCCTGGTCCATGCCAGCCATGCCGCCGTGATCCATTCCGCCCATGCTGCCGTGGTCCATGCCCATATCGCTCATGGCGATGATCGGGCGTGGATCTACCTCCGGCACGGGCGCTTGCAAGCCTTCACGAACTGCCAGGGTGCCTCGGGAGTACCCGGTACGGTCCATGGATTGCGCGAAGATTGTATAGGCCTGCTCGTTTTCAGGTTCGACGATGACATCGTAGGTTTCGGCAACGGCGATCCGGAACTCATCGACCGATACGGGTTTGACGTACTGGCCGTCGGCAGCCACAACCGTCATCTTGAGCCCAGGAATCCGGACATCGAAATAGGTCATGGCCGAGCCGTTGATAAAGCGCAGGCGGATCTTCTCGCCGGGCTTGAAGATACCCGTCCAGTTGCCGTTCGGAGCCTGGCCGTTCATGAGGTAGGTGTAGGTATACCCGCTCACGTCAGCGAGGTCGGTGGGGCTCATCTTCATTTCAGCCCACATCTTCCGATCCGCTACAGCGGCCGACCAGCCTTTCTCGCTCACATCGTCAACGAAGTCGCTAACAGTGCGCTTGTGGAAGTTGTAGTAGTCAGATTGCTTCTTGAGTTTGGAGAGCACCCGCGCCGGGTCTTCATCCGTCCAATCGCTGAGCATGACGACGTAATCACGGTCGTACACAAACGGCTCCGGATCCTTGGCATCGATCACCAACGCCCCATAGACCCCGGACTGTTCCTGGAAGCCTGAGTGGCTGTGATACCAGTAGGTGCCGTTCTGGTGGACCTTGAACTTGTATTCGTACATGCCATCGGGAGCGATGCCGTGGAAGCTCAAGCCCGGCACACCGTCCATGTTGGCGGGCAGGATGATGCCGTGCCAGTGAATGGAGGTGTCTTGTTTCAGCCGGTTGCGTACGCGCAGTGTCACGGTGTCGCCTTCGCGCCATCGCAGGATCGGCCCTGGCACCGAACCGTTGATGGCCATGGCCGTGCGAGCTGCACCCGTGATATTGACGGGGAGTTCGCCGATATACAGATCGAAGTCCGTGCCGCTCAGCACGTTCGGTTGGCCAGGGCTGGTCACGGCCCAGACCGGCGCGCGCCACATGCCGAGCCCACCCAGAAGTCCGGTAGCGGCCAGGCCTTTGACGAAAGATCGTCTCGTGGTTTTGCTTTGCATGCCGTTGCGTCCAGTCAGGTAGATCGCTGATATCCAGGCTGCTCGATGGGGCAGCCCTTGGGTTCATTGGAGCTCTCACCAGTCTCGTAGACTTTCGTCACTGCGCGAGGCTGATGAGAGGCCGTAGTCTGAAACTGCCATAGTTCAGATTCCGGGGTGATTACATTTCTGTAAGCTGGGATCAGCAGCTTTCGTGGCCGGCATGCTTGCTGGACTGGGCGGCAACTGGCGCCTGCTCTTTCTTCTCCTGCGCAACTTGGAATGCCTGCATGGAGCTTTGGCGAGCCGCTTCCATCCGCGCAAAGGTCCGGTCCGCGCCGCCCTCTGCCAGGGCGATGCCTGCCATGCCGAAGGTAACGACCATCACAATTGCTTTGACCATGTTCATCTGGAGATCCTCAGTGGGTTCTGCGCCTCATGGCGTCAGGTACAGGGTCAAGTTAGCTTCGCGGTGCTGTCAGAAAACTGATCTCGACATTACTTTTCCGTCAGCTTCTGGTTGGGCGTCTTTTTTCCTGCAAACTGGAGATGCACCCCGCGTGGATGAGAGCAGATGAAATTACTCGTAGCCGAAGATGAGCCAAAAACCGGTGTCTACCTCCAGCAAGGTCTGACAGAAGCTGGCTTCACCGTTGACCGGGTGATGACAGGCACTGACGCCCTGCAACAGGCACAGAGCGAAGCGTATGACTTGCTGATACTCGACGTGATGATGCCGGGGCTCGATGGCTGGGATGTCCTGCGCAAGATCCGTGCGGCGGGTCAGGATGTGCCGGTTCTTTTCTTGACGGCCCGAGACGGCGTAGACGACCGCGTGAAAGGTTTGGAACTGGGCGCTGATGACTACCTGGTGAAGCCCTTTGCGTTCTCGGAGCTGCTGGCTCGGGTTCGCACGTTGTTGCGCAGAGGCAACGGTGGTGCTGCTCAAACCACCATGAAGATGGCAGACCTTGAGGTAGACCTGCTCAAGCGTCGAGCTACGCGAAACGGCAAGCGGATCGACCTTACCGCAAAGGAGTTTTCCCTGCTGGAGCTGCTCATGCGCCGACGCGGCGAGGTGCTCCCCAAGTCGCTGATCGCTTCTCAGGTCTGGGACATGAACTTCGACAGTGACACCAACGTGATTGAGGTAGCGATTCGCCGACTGCGGGCCAAAATAGATGACGACTTCGCGCCAAAGCTCATCCATACCGCCCGAGGCATGGGCTACATGATGGATGTGCCCGAGTGATGCGCCCGCAATCATCGCTCGTCAAGCGACTGACCCTGATGTTCATGTTCGCAGTGACTGCTGTCCTGGTGGTTGCCGGGGTGGCTTTCTACGGGCTCAGCCAGCACCATTTCCGGATGCTGGATGAGCAGGCGCTTTCCGAAAAGCTGGAGTCAACGCGTCATATCCTGTCCATCTCAGCAGCGCGAGGCGGGCTCCACGATCAGGAGCAGCAGCTGCGGGCATTGCTCGGCGCACATCAGGATTTGTCGGCGAAAATCACCAAGGCTGACGGTACGGTCCTGTTTTCAGACCCCAAAGCCTCCCAAATTCCCCAGCGGTTCGAGCAGGCGCACCGGGGTGCGGTCTGGGAATGGCAGGATGAATCGCAGAACTTTCGCGGCATTACCGCCCAGCTGACCATTGCAGGCGAGCCGGAACCGGTGACGGCCGTGCTGATGCTCGATGTCACCACTCACGCCCATTTCTTTGTCACCCTGCAATGGTGGTTCGGAATTGGCCTGGTGATCAGCGCGATTGTAAGCGCAGGCTTGGGTTGGGTCGTGGCCAAGAGTGGGCTTCGGCCTGTTGGGCAAATCACCAAAGTGGCCACCGGGATGTCGGCAAGATCGCTCCGCGAGCGCATTCCCCTGGAGCCCGTGCCGCTAGAGCTTCAGGAGCTCATCCTGTCTTTCAACGGGATGCTGGGACGGTTGGAGGATGCATTCGTTCGGTTGTCCAACTTCTCTGCCGATATCGCTCACGAGTTGAGAACGCCAGTCAGCAACCTTCTGACCCATACTGAAGTGGTGCTCACCAAGAAGCGTGACCTGGATGCCTATGAGGAGAACCTCTATTCGAACCTGGAAGACCTCAAGCGTATGTCGCGCATGATCGACGACATGCTGTTCCTCGCCAAGGCGGATAACGGTCTGATCGTCCCTGAGCAGATTGATGTGGAGCTCTCCGACCTCGTTTCCAAGCTGTTCGAGTACTACCAGTTCCTGGCTGAGGATCAAGGCATCCAGCTGACCCTACACGGGCAGGGTAAGGTTCGTGGCGATCGCCTGATGATTGACCGAGCGCTTTCCAACCTTCTATCCAACGCGTTGCGCTACACCCCGGAAGGTAACGAGATATCAGTGCGAATCGAGCAGACGCCTGAAAGCGTGACGCTTTCCGTGCGTAACAGCGGGGTAATCATCGATTCCCAGCACATTGGCAAGATCTTCGACCGATTCTATCGAGCCGATCCAGCCAGGCGCGAAGGCGGCCCAAGCAATGCAGGCCTGGGTCTGTCGATAACCCGCTCTATCATCGAGGCTCATAGCGGACGAATCTGGTGTACTTCAGCGGAGGGTGTCACAACCTTCTTCATCAGTCTCCCAGCCTCTAAGCGGTGGGTTAGTGCAGCCCCAACCCCTTAATGCTGAACTCATCCCGGTAATCTATACTCGCCCATCATGAATCGGTTCATTCGACTGCTCACCATCCTGATGCTTATCGTGGCGCTTCCGCTTAACGGGATGGCGGGCATCGATTCGGCGACTGAACCTTGCCCAATGCAGACCATGGGCATGGAAATGATGGCGGGTATGGATCATGACTGCTGCCAGGACCAAGACCTGGGCAAGGCCGGCGATCACGCCAAATCCTGCAAGGTCGGCCAGGAGTGCAGGACTGCTAGCACAGTGCAGCTCAGCTTCCTGACGCCTGGGCTGACCTTTGCCAAGCCACGACCTGCCGATACCTACGCGGTAGGCATAGCGACAGGCTCTCCCCCCGATCCATGGCGGCCTCCCCGCGTCTGATTCCCTCTTAATTTCACACCGTCGTTCCGCCTAGCAGCGGGGCGATGGCACGCGCCTGGGCGCTGATCTTTCGAGGAATCATTTTCATGACTCCCCAACGTTTTCAGGGACGGATAACCACGGCCGTCCTGTTCATACTGCTGCCGGCTGTCTCGGCACAGGCTGCAACGCTGTCGCTGGATGAGGCGCTGCAACTGGCTGAACGCAACGCTCCCTCTCTACAGGCCCGCCAGGAGCAGGCATCAGCTGCGCGCAGCGCAGTCATTCCAGCGGGCGAACTACCCGATCCGCGCCTGAATCTCGGGGTACAGAACCTGCCGATTGAAGGCACCGACCGCTGGAGCATGAACAGAGACTTCATGACCATGCAGGTGGTTGGCCTGTCCCAAGAAGTACCGAACCGGGACAAACGCAAAGCTCGCATAGAGACAGCGCAGGCCACGGTCGAGCGAGCCGATGCCGAGGCGCTGTTCGAACGGCTGAAAGTTCGGGCGGCAACCGCACAGGCTTGGGTGGCTGCATACACCGTGCAGCGAAAGCTTGAACAGTTCGACGCCTTCTACAAAGAAAACCAGCTGCTGGCTTCCACGGTGCGGGCCAGCCTGGCCGGAGGCGCAGGCTCAACGGCCGATACGTTGGCTCCCAAACAGGAATTGGCACAGTTGGACGAGCAGAAAGACGTTCTGTTGAGTCAGTCAGCTCAGGCGCGAGCCGCGCTGAAGCGCTGGATTGGGCAGGACGCCGAAGTGGGCGCGCCGACGTTCCCTGTCTGGCCTGTAGATGCAGCTGAATACTTGCACTCCGTCCATGCCCATCCGGAGCTCAATACCTACAACGCCATGACACGCGAGGCTCAAGCCCAGGTACACCAGGCTCAGGCGGAAAAGAAATCGGATTGGTCCTGGGGGGTGGATTATCAGCGCCGTGGTCCGGACTTCAGCAACATGGTCAGCCTGCAAGTCAGCTTCCAGTTGCCGTTGTTCACCAGCTCCCGGCAAGACCCAATGATTGCGGCACGACGCGCACAAGTTCGCCAATTGGAAAATGAGCAGGACGCTGCCCTGCGCGAGCATCAAGCTCAGCTTGAAACAGACCTTGCCGAGTACCAACGCTTGCAACGGGCTGTACGGCGCAGTCGCGAAACACTTTTGCCCCTGGCCGAGGACCGGGTACGCCTCGCTCTGGCGGACTACCGCGCCGGTAATTCGCCGTTGAGTGAAGTGCTGTCGGCACGCCGGCAGCGTGTGGAAGCGCTGCTACAGGATGTGGACCTGCAAGGACAGTTGGCGGCAACAGCAGCGCGTCTGCATTTCGTTTATGGAGAGGTGCGGGCATGAGGAATAGGTCGATTGGTTTGCTCGTGGCTGCTGCCCTTGCTATTGGGATAGGCGCGGGCTTCTGGCTAGGTGGAAGAGGTGCGTATTCCTCATCCCAGCCAGTAGGTGAGGAAAAAAAAGCGCTGTACTGGTATGACCCGATGTATCCCCAGCAGCACTTCCCGGCGCCCGGAAAATCGCCGTTCATGGACATGCCGCTCGTGCCCAAGTATTCGGATGACACGGCTGGCGAGGAGCAGCCTGCGGTTCAGGTCTCGGCTGGGCTCCAGCAAAACCTTGGGATTCGATTGGCGACGGTGACGGCTGGCCGGCTAGAACGGACCCTGAGTGTGAGCGGCGTTCTAACGTTCGACGAACGCGACTTCAGCGTATTGCAGGCCCGGACTGGCGGCTACGTCGAGCGCGTCTATGGTCGAGCGACGGGCGACATCGTTGCCAAAGGGGCTCCTCTAGCCGATGTGCTAACCCCGGAGTGGGCTGGTTTGCAGGAGGAATACCTGGCGCTGCGGCATTCCGGCGACACGCAGCTGACGGCGGCGGCACGACAGCGGCTTGTGCTCGCCGGCATGCCGGCCGACCTGATCAACCGGGTCGCGAGCACTGGGAAGGTGCAGCTCTCGGTCACACTCTCCGCACCCACGGCCGGAGTCATCCAGGTTCTCGATTTGCGACCCGGAATGACGTTGACGCCGGGGGCTACCTTGGCGAGGATCAATGGAGTGGCCAACGTCTGGCTGGAAGCGGCTGTGCCGGAAGCCCAGGCTCAAGGTCTTCGCGAAGGCCAGCCTGTGCGGGCGCAATTGCCAGCGTTCCCAGGCGATCCCATACCGGGCAAGTTGACCGCGTTGCTCGCCGATGCCGATTTGCAGAGCCGCACGTTGCGCCTGCGTATCGAGTTGCCCAACCCGGATGGACGGCTTCGTCCTGGGATGACCGCTCAAGTGGCTCTCCATCCCGGCGAGTCTTCCGAGCAAAGCCTCTTGGTGCCTGCCGAGGCGGTCATCCGCACCGGCAAGCGAGACCTGTTGATGCTGGCTGAAGACGGTGGTCGCTTCCGGCCGGTGGAAGTCGTGTTGGGCCAGGAGAGCAGAGGGAAAGTTGCGGTGTTGCAGGGCCTTCAGCCAGGACAGCGCATCGTCGCGTCCGGGCAATTCCTGTTGGACTCCGACGCTAATTTGAAAGGCATCGAGGCGGCGACGGCGCAGGATAGTCAGCCTAATGCGGGGCCAGCCCTGCATGAAGCGGATGGCCGTGTCGTGCAGATAGACGGCACCCAGCTCACCGTTGCCCACGGTCCTTTCATCACCCTGGGCATGCCAGGGATGACCATGACCTTTCCTGTGGTTGATCAGTCTCTCCTTGATGGCCTCAAGGTCGGTGCGCAGATTCGCTTTGGCATACGCGAACGCGACGAGGGCATGGTAGTTGAGCAGATCAACGTGGTGGAGGGCCAACCATGATTGCCAAACTGATCCGCTGGTCGGTAGGCAACCGTGTGCTGGTGCTCCTCGCCACGCTGTTTCTGGTGGCATGGGGCTTCGTCTCGGTGCGTAGCCTGCCAATCGACGCCTTGCCCGACCTGTCGGACGTGCAGGTGATCATCCGCACGTCCTACCCAGGCCAGGCTCCCCAAATCGTTGAGAATCAGGTGACCTATCCGCTGACCACAACCATGCTCTCGGTTCCGGGGGCCAAAACGGTACGCGGTTTCTCCGCCTTCGGTGACAGCTTCGTCTACGTGCTGTTCGAGGACGGCACCGATCTGTATTGGGCGCGCTCACGGGTGCTTGAGTACCTGAGCCAGGCGCAATCGCGATTACCTGAGGCAGCCAAGCCGGTACTGGGCCCGGATGCCACCGGAGTGGGCTGGATTTATCAGTATGCGTTGGTCGATCGCAACGGCGGCCATGACCTGTCGCAACTGCGCAGCCTGCAGGACTGGTTCCTGCGCTATGAGCTCAAGACCCTGCCGGATGTCGCTGAGGTAGCCACCATCGGCGGTATGGTCAAGCAGTACCAAGTCGTCCTCGATCCGCTGCGCATGGCCAGCCTCGGTATCACCCAGGCTGAGGTGGTTGAGGCTATAGGCAAGGCCAACCAGGAGACCGGTGGCGGTGTACTGGAGCAGGGCGAAGCGGAGTTCATGGTACGTGCGGCCGGCTACCTGCGATCGCTGGATGATTTCAGAGCGATACCGCTGCGACTGGCTACCAAGGGCGTGCCGGTGACATTAGGCGACGTCGCTACGGTGCAGATAGGTCCGGAAGCCCGCAGAGGCATAGGCGAACTGGACGGCCTCGGCGAAGCCGTAGGAGGGGTGGTGATCCTGCGCAGCGGGAAGAATGCTCGTGAGGCCATCGGGCACGTCAAGGCCAAGCTAGAAACCCTGAAGAAAGGCCTGCCAGCCGGGGTGGAGCTTGTCACCGTCTACGACCGCAGCCAGTTGATCGACCGTGCCGTGGAGAACCTCAGTCACAAGCTGATCGAGGAATTCGTAGTAGTGGCGTTGGTATGCGCAGCGTTTCTCTGGCACCTGCGCTCGTCGTTGGTGGCTATCGTGTCGCTTCCCGTGGGAATCTTGATTGCGCTGATTGTCATGCGTCATCAGGGTATCAATGCCAACATCATGTCCCTTGGCGGAATCGCTATTGCCATCGGTGCAATGGTGGACGCTGCCGTGGTCATGATCGAGAACGCCCACAAACGTGTTGAGGCTTGGCATGCCCGGCATCCTGGTCAACCCTTGCGAGGCGAAGCGCATTGGAGGGTAATGACAGAGGCGGCCGTCGAGGTAGGACCGGCACTATTCTTCAGCCTGATGATCATCACGCTATCGTTCATCCCGGTGTTCACGCTGCAAGCCCAGGAAGGGCGTCTCTTCGCACCCCTGGCCTTTACCAAGACCTACGCAATGGCAGCGGCGGCTGCGCTATCGGTGACCCTGATTCCGGTGCTGATGGGGTACTGGATCAGAGGGCCACTGCCTGCGGAACAGCGCAACCCGCTCAACCGGGGCCTCATCCGGCTGTACCGTCCGGCATTAGAGGTCGTCCTGCGCCGGCCTCTGGTTACCCTCGCTGGAGCATTGCTCATCCTGCTCAGCAGTCTGTGGCCCTTGAATCATCTTGGGGGCGAGTTCCTTCCTCCGCTCGATGAAGGTGATCTGCTTTACATGCCTTCAGCCTTGCCTGGACTCTCGGCGCAGAAAGCTTCAGAGCTGTTGCAGCGAACGGATCGTCTGATTCGAACTGTTCCCGAGGTGGCCAGTGTCTTTGGTAAAGCCGGCCGCGCCGAGTCCGCTACCGACCCGGCACCGCTGGAGATGTTCGAGACCATCGTTCGGCTCAAGCCCAAGAGTGAGTGGCGTCCAGGAATGACCACGGAGAAGCTCATCGAGGAGCTTGATCGCACTGTGCGTGTGCCTGGGCTGACCAACATCTGGATCCCGCCCATCCGCAACCGCATCGATATGCTGGCCACCGGTATCAAGAGCCCAATAGGCGTCAAGGTGGCCGGCAGCGACCTAGACCAGATAGACCGGGCTACCCTCGCTGTGGAGCGGGCAGCGAAAAAGGTTCCTGGAGTGACTTCGGCGCTGGCGGAGCGTTTGACTGGTGGCCGCTACATTGATCTGGATATCGATCGCCATGCCGCTGCCCGTTACGGTCTGAACATCACCGACGTACAGGCCCTCGTGGCTGGCGCCATTGGTGGCGAAACCATTGGAGAAACGGTTGAAGGCTTGGCCCGCTATCCCATCAGCGTGCGCTATCCACGCGAATGGCGTGATTCCGTGGAGGCGTTGCGTCAGCTGCCGATCTACACCTCGCAGGGCGGTCAGCTGACGCTCGGCAGCGTGGCCCGCATACGTATCGCTGATGGCCCGCCCATGCTTAAGAGCGAGAATGCTCGCCCCTCGGGTTGGGTGTACATCGATGTGCGCGGCCGGGATCTATCGTCTGTTGTGGCAGAC
The DNA here is from genome assembly GCF_044749595.1 of Pseudomonas sp. NPDC089392. NCBI lineage: Bacteria > Pseudomonadati > Pseudomonadota > Gammaproteobacteria > Pseudomonadales > Pseudomonadaceae > Pseudomonas > Pseudomonas sp. NPDC089392. Next base: position 30,426 of record NZ_JBIVIF010000025.1, on the reverse strand, counting down.
CTTCGTCAGGCGATCAACAGCGAGGTGAAGCTCGATCCAGGCATGAGCTTGAGCTACTCCGGCCAGTTCGAATACCTGGAGCGGGCGAATGCCCGTCTGGCCTGGGTGGTGCCGGCGACGCTGGCCATCATCTTCGTGCTGCTCTACCTGACCTTTGGGCGCCTCGGTGAGGCGTTGCTCATCATGGGCACACTACCGTTCGCGCTGACCGGAGGCGTTTGGCTGCTGTACCTGCTGGGCTACAACCTGTCGGTGGCCACAGGCGTTGGTTTCATTGCCCTGGCCGGCGTAGCGGCGGAGTTCGGAGTGATCATGCTCATCTACCTGAATAACGCTTGGGCTGAGCGTCAAGCCAAAGGCGAAACCACACGAACAGCGCTGCTCGACGCGATCCGTGAGGGCGCGGTGCAACGCATCAGGCCCAAGGCAATGACTGTGGCGGTCATCGTTGCAGGCTTGCTGCCCATCCTCTGGAGCAGCGGTACCGGCAGCGAGGTCATGAGCCGCATCGCGGTTCCCATGGTGGGCGGCATGCTCACCGCCCCCTTGCTTTCCCTTTTTGTAATCCCTGCGGCGTACTGGCTGATCCGTCGCCGCGAACTTGCTGTAACTACCCCCAACCTCTCAGGAGAAATCCAATGAAAAAGCTAATTGTCATCGCAGGCCTGGTCACCGCTTTTGCCACCAGTGTGCATGCCCAGGACATGGATGGTATGGACATGAAGAAAATGCCAGCCTCCGCCGAGGGGGGCCAAGGGAGCCAGGCGGCTCCCACTGCGCATGCTGAGGGGACAATAAAGGCGCTGGATCTTCAAAGCGGGAAAATCACCTTAGCGCACGGCCCGGTAGCAGAGCTCAAATGGCCGGCGATGACCATGGGCTTCCAATCTGAGCCTGCACAGCTGAAGGGCTTGAACGTAGGCGACAAGGTGAAATTTGGGTTCCGCATGGAGGGAAGCTCCGCGAAAATCGTGAGCATCCAGAAGCAGTGATTGAAAAGCCTTGAATGATCGGGCACGCCTTCATACTGAGATGATTCGGACAAGCTTACAGAAATGTAATCAATCTTCAGGAACCCCTCAGGTCGAACGCTACATACCGTCATGAGACGGTGCACTGGCATCACATCGACCCGATACCGGAGATATGATCATGAACAGTAGCTTTGATGAATGCATCTCGGAATGCCTGCGCTGTGCGCTGGCCTGTGAAGGCTGCGCGTCAGCCTGCCTGCAAGAGCAGGACGTAAAAATGATGGCTGACTGCATCAAGTTGGACAGGGATTGCGCAGATATGTGCAGGCTGGCGGCTACCTTGATGGCACGAGAAAGCATGCTCGCCAAGGAATTTTGTGCGTTGTGCGCCAGGATTTGCCGCGCCTGCGGGGAGGAGTGCAGTAAGCACACGGCAGACCACTGTCAGCATTGCGCACAAGCCTGTTTGGCCTGCGCACAATCCTGCGAAGCAATGGCTGCCTAATTAATTTCGACCGACCGTCGTTCTTTTGCAAAGTACTTAGGGAAGACCTCGGTCGGTCGATCACAAGCCCCCTGGCGGCCGATCAGCTGGCGCTACTGGTGATCAGCTGACTTCAAGAATTAACCTGTGCTTCGGTCAGTTTTGACCCCTGCAGTTAATTCCGGCAGTGCGATATTCAAGGATTTTCAGCTCTCCTGTTGAGTCCTCGTAATTCATCTGTGCCGGCATCACGTCGCAGCTGCCGTTGGTCGAAGTCCTGCTGATGACTCTCGCCACGTCCAGCTTCATTCCATAGCGATAATGGATCACCTCAGGTGGCTTTTTTCCATTGGCCGCTGCGTATGCACGCATAGCCTGCTCATTCGCCTGAATCATTTTTCCGTGCAAACGATCAGAACCTCCTTCGGAAAAAGCGGATGAGGAGGCGATTAAGAGAAGTAGGCCGGCGATGCATTTGGCTTTGATCATTTCAATTACTCCATGAAAACATGACTGCAGCCTAAGGCCCGGTAGCTGTCATCCATGTGATCCAGGCATTACATCTTTGTAAGGCTGTGCTGGGTTGACAGCGCTATTCCCTCATAGACAGTTTGCGGGTGCCTAAGGTAAAGCCGACACGGGACAGAGCTTTTCAAACTCTGCGGAGTTGGAAATCACCCTAGGGGCTAGGGATCGCTCTCTGCGCTCATATCCCCGAGCCTCGAATAAATCGGGCGCAATTGTGGTCCGCAGAGGCTTTAAGCCCCGTCGGCTTCGGCTATGCGTTCAAGTGCTCTAAGCAGCAAGGTACCGACCCCGGATCCTCTTTCCCAGGATCCACAACCAGCGAACGAATTAGACGAGCCTGGCCATCCTTCGATGCCCCATATCCCAGTTCCGTTTCTCCACGGTGAAAGGAATAGAACATGCGGTCGTGCTGCAGAAGGTCCGGGGTAGGCAAGCCGGCTGCGGAAAGATACTCATCCAACCCCTGGATCTGATCGGCACCAAGCAATCGGAGAGACATCTCAGGGTGGTTCATCGTGGACTCGATGGGAAGGGAATCAATATCCGGATAAGGGCGCGAACCCTGGATTTTGCCTCCTACTGTGACTCGGTCATCTGGTCAGTGAATTAATATCTGCTTTACCGTATATCTGAATGGTCATATATTCGAGCCTCCAGATATGAGCCGCCCGTGCTGCGTTCCCCAGGAGGTCAAATGCGGGAAACCCTAACCCCCCCCATCGTTTTTAAATGTCTCGCTGACGAAACACGAGCCCGGATGACCTTGCTGATCGCCAGTGAAGGCGAGCTATGCGTATGTGAGTTGACCTGCGCACTCGACCTCAGCCAGCCGAAGATTTCTCGGCATCTTGCTCAATTGCGAGAAGCCGGAATCCTCATGGACCGGCGGCAGGGACAATGGGTGTATTACCGCCTCAATCCGTCCTTGCCAGAATGGGTGCAGATGATGCTCAAGAGTGTTGTCGATGCAAACGCCCAGTGGCTAAGCGCCGATGCTGTGCGCCTTGCTGAAATGGGCGAGCGTCCACAAAGCCCTGCTGCTTGTGCTTGATTTTCACTTCGCTGACTGAGTTGAGCCATGTTCATCGCATTTTTGATTTTTCTCGCAACGATCGTTCTGGTGATCTGGCAGCCAAAGGGTCTGGGGGTGGGCTGGAGCGCTGGTCTAGGGGCGGTCGTGGCGCTACTGGCGGGCGTAGTGAATCTGTCTGATATCCCAGTGGTGTGGCAGATAGTATGGAACGCCACCGCAACGTTTATCGCTGTCATCATCATCAGCCTTTTGCTGGATGAGGCGGGTTTCTTCGAATGGGCAGCGTTGCATGTGGCCCGCTGGGGCAACGGCAGTACCCGCAAGCTGTTCGCTTTCATCATTCTCCTGGGAGCAGCAGTGTCGGCGTTATTCGCCAATGATGGCGCAGCGCTGATCCTGACGCCGATCGTTATCGCCATGCTGCTTGCCCTGCGTTTTTCCCCGGCGGCGACGTTGGCATTTGTCATGGCAGCAGGTTTTATCGCCGATACCGCGAGCCTGCCGCTGGTGGTGTCCAACCTGGTGAACATCGTTTCCGCCGACTACTTTGGCATCGGTTTCAGCGAGTACGCCTCGATCATGGTGCCGGTGAACCTGGTCAGTATCGCCGCCACGCTGGGAATGCTGCTGTGGTTCTTCCGCAAGGACCTGCCGCGAACCTATGAACTCGACCAACTGAAGGCTCCCGAAGCCGCTATCCGCGACAAGGCGACGTTCGTTGCCGGCTGGTGGGTGCTTGCGCTGTTGCTGGTCGGCTTCTTCGCCATCGAGCCGCTGGGCGTTCCGATCAGCGCCATCGCTGCTGCCTGTGCGCTGATCCTCTACCTGATCGCTGCGCATGGGCACGTGATCTCAACCCGCAAGGTGCTCAAGGACGCGCCTTGGCAGGTCGTGGTGTTCTCGCTTGGCATGTACCTGGTGGTCTATGGCCTGCGTAATGCCGGCCTCACCGACTACCTGACGCAGATCCTCAATGTCTTCACCGGCTACGGGGTCTGGGGCGCATCCCTCGGGACGGGGCTGCTCGCCGCTGGCCTGTCGTCGGTCATGAACAACATGCCCACTGTACTGGTAGGAGCTTTGTCGATCCATTCCGCCGAGGCCACTGGCATCGTGCGTGAGGCCATGATCTACGCCAACGTCATCGGCTGTGACCTCGGTCCGAAAATCACCCCAATCGGCAGCCTGGCCACCTTGCTGTGGCTGCACGTGCTGGCCCGCAAAAACATCGTTATCACCTGGGGTTACTACTTCCGCACCGGTATCGTCCTGACGCTGCCGATCCTGCTTGCCACCTTGGCCGCATTGGCCATACGCCTGAGCTTTTGAACCGGAGATATCTGATGAAAGTCTTGTTCATGTGCACCCACAACAGCTGCCGCAGCATCCTGTCCGAGGCGCTGTTCAATCATCTGGCCCCCGAGGGTATGGAAGCTGTGAGCTCGGGTAGCTTCCCAAGCGGCAAGGTCAATGAGCGGGCGCTGAAGACCTTGGAAGCCGCCGGTATCCCCACCGCTGGTCTTTCAAGCAAGGCCTCGGATGTCTTCGAGAGCTCTCCTCCCGACATAGTCGTCACCGTGTGCGATCGAGCTGCCGGCGAAGCCTGCCCGATCTTCTTCGGTCCATCGCTCAAAGCCCACTGGGGCCTGGCCGACCCTTCGGCGGTTACCGGCAGTGAGGCGGAAATCGAACAAGCCTTCCAGACCACACTTGCGAAGATCGATGAGCGCGTGCGCGCTTTCATTGCGCTGCCCTTCTCGCAACTGAGCCAGGACGAACTGAAAGCCGAACTTGCTCGCATCGGCGCGCTGTAGGCCCTGGATCAATGGAGACTGAAATGAACGACCACCTGCCAAATATCCAGCCAGAACTGATCGATCTGCCGTCGCTGGAGCGTCTGGAGCCGAAGGATCCCTCCACGCATAAACCACGCATCCTGCTGCTGTACGGATCGACCCGCGAACGCTCATTCAGCCGCTTGATGGTCCAGGAAGCTGCGCGCCTGCTGGAAGAGTTCGGCGCCGAAACCCGTATCTTCGACCCTTCCGGCCTGCCGCTCCCGGATGACGCTCCGGACTCCCACGAGAAGGTGCTGGAACTCCGCGAGCTGATGCAATGGTCCGAGGGCCAGGTGTGGTGCTCGCCCGAGCGTCACGGTTCTATGAGCGCAGTCTTTAAGGCGCAGATCGACTGGGTACCTTTGGCCATGGGCGCCGTACGTCCGACCCAGGGCAAGACATTAGCGGTGATGCAGGTTTGTGGTGGCTCGCAGTCGTTCAACGTGGTGAACCAATTGCGCGTGCTGGGCCGTTGGATGCGCATGTTCACTATCCCTAACCAGTCGTCGGTTCCAAAAGCCTTCCTGGAGTTCGATGATGCCGGGCGCATGAAACCTTCTTCCTTCTATGACCGGCTGGTTGATGTGATGGAAGAACTGACCAAGTTCACGCTGCTATTGCGCGACCGCCAGGATTACCTGGTGGATCGCTACTCCGAGCGCAAGGAGTCGGCGGAAGAGCTGTCCAAGCGAGTCAATCTGCGGTCCATTTGAGGTCATGAGCATGTCACATCCCTACTCGATGAAATCGCTGCCCCATGCCCCAGGAGCGCTAATTTTCACACCCTGCCCGGGCACCCAGGCCAGCGATCTTGCTGAAAGCCTGAAGACGCTGAAGCAGGCTGGCGCCGTGGCGCTGGTTACCCTGATGTCGGATACAGAGCTTCAGGAAAACGGCGTTGGTGAGCTTGGCGTCGCGGCCAGGCAGTATGGGTTGGAGTGGTACCAGTTGCCGATCGAGGATGATCAGGCTCCTGATCAAACCTTCGAGGCTCGGTTGGGGGAGATTCGCCACCAGTTAGACGATTTGCTCGCTTCCAACAAGGCCCTGGCCATCCACTGCAAGGGCGGCTCCGGTCGCACCGGGCTGTTCGCTGCCCGTCTGCTGATCGAATCCGGAATGCCGCGTCGCGAGGCGATCGCTTGGGTGCAGGAGCTTCGCCCACGGGCGATTCAGAAGCCTGCGCACATCAACTACATCAACCAATTCGGCGAAGACTGAGCGCTCCAGCCAGACAGGAGAGACCATGGCCACCGACGGCGAACTACTCGATGTCATCGTGATTGGCGGCGGGCAGTCCGCGCTTACGGTGGCCTATTTTCTCAAGCGGGCCAAGTTGTCGTTTCTGCTGCTCGACGCCGAAGAGGCTGCGGGCGGGGCGTGGCGCCATGGCTGGGACTCGCTGACGCTATTCTCACCCTCAGCATGGAGCTCGATCGCGGGCTGGCCGATGCCGCTAGTCACCGAAGGTAATCCCGATAGGGATCACGTGGTCAGCTATCTGGAGCAGTACGAGGCGCGCTACGGGTTTCCTATCGTTCGCCCCGTCAGCGTTACGGCGGTGGAGCGAACCGGGCGTGGCCTTCGTGTTCGCTCGAAGGACCGCGACTGGGAAGCCCGTGCCGTCATCAGCGCAACGGGGACTTGGAGCAAACCCTATGTTCCGGTTTATCCGGGGATAGAGCTGTACGGGGGGCAGCAAATTCACTCCGCCCATTATCAGTCACCAGAGGCTTTCCAAGGAAAGCGCGTGCTGGTCGTTGGTGGTGGCAACTCGGGGGCGCAAATCTATGCGGAGCTGTCCGAGGTCGCCGACGCAACGTGGGTAACCACGGAGGAGCCGGCGTTTCTGCCTGATGATGTCGATGGCCGGGTGCTGTTCGAGCGGGCTACCGAGCGCCTCAAGGCTCAACAGGAGGGCCGTGTTATCAACGTACCGGTCGGCGGGCTTGGCGATATAGTCATGGTGCCCCCGGTGGTCCGGGCCCGCGAGCGAGGAGCCCTACGGTCTGTAAGGCCTTTTGTCTCATTCACGCCTGACGGGGTCGTCTGGCCCAATGGTGAGAAAACCCAGGTCGATGCGGTGATCTGGTGTACCGGTTTCCGGCCGGCTCTGGATCACTTGCGGGACTTGGACGTGCTGGATGACAGCGGTAAGGTCGAGGTTGACGGGTCGCGCTCTATTCGCGAGCCGCGCCTCTGGCTGGTCGGATATGGCGACTGGACCGCCCTGGCCTCGGCGACGCTGATCGGCGTCACCCGTACCGCGCGCAGCACCGTAAACGAAGTAGTGGAATACCTGAACAGCTTGGAGCAGCCGGATGCATAGCGGAATCGAGATTCGTATTGCTGGTCCAGAAGACGCTGCAGCCATACAGGCTATCTACGCTCCGATTGTGCTCCACACTGCCATCTCGTTTGAAGAGGTAGCGCCGAGCGCGGAAGAAATGCGCCAGCGTATCGAGACGACGCTTCATACCTATCCATATTTTGTGGCTGTGCAGCAAGGTCGGGTGGTCGGTTATGCCTATGCTAGCCAGCATCGAGCGCGAGCGGCATATCGGTGGGCGGTAGATGTGACCGTCTACGTTGCAGAGGGGCAGCGTCGGAGTGGGATTGGCCGGCAGCTTTATGACGTTCTCCTGCCGGTTCTGAAGCAGCTAGGATATCGTTCTGCATACGCGGGTATTTCTTTACCGAACGAAGGAAGCGTGGGTCTCCATGAGCGACTCGGCTTTCAGCACATCGGTACGTTTTCGCAGGTCGGGTTCAAACTCGGTGCGTGGCATGACGTGGGATATTGGCGGTTTGATTTCGGTGGCGAGGGTTGTCGGCCTGAGGCTCCTACAAGCTTCTTATCCCAAATCCCGATGCCGCGTTAGAACATGAGGTCCATTTTGAAGGGTCCATTTGAGCGGCCGCTGAGCGTTTCGTCACCAGGGCTTGAATCTGAGCTAGCGTGTTGCGAAGACACGTCGGCGGCCTAGAAGACTCGATGGAACCATCAGAGATATGATCCTGCGATCACAACTCGAAGGTGGCCTCTATGCCATACCCCGTAAAGCCATGGGCAGAAATAGCTCAGCATTATCAGCGCGGTACCATCTTGTTGGGCAACGGCGCGAGTATCGCTGTGTCGCAGAGTTTTGCGTACCGCTCACTGCTAGAACATGTCAGGGAAAATGAGCTGCTCCAGAACGACGTGGCGCGTCTGTTCGAGTTTTTTGAGACAGAAGATTTTGAGCTAATTCTGCGGGTCGTCTGGCAAGCATCCAACGTCAACAAATCGTTGGAGATCCCAGATCAGCGTACCCACGAAGCCTACGTGCGCGTCCGGGATTGCCTGATCCAGGCAGTGCGGGATGTTCACCCTGAATATCACCAGATCACCGATCATCTGCCGAACATGTACCGGTATCTGAAGGAGTTCGACACGGTCTTGTCGCTAAACTATGACCTGCTGGTTTACTGGACGGTGGCCTATGGTCTCAACATCCCGGACGGCCATATGTTCAAAGACTGCTTCGTCGATGGCGGGGTATTCGATGACGACTGGCGTCGATTCCGGAAGCTGTACAAGGAGCGAGTGAATACGTTGGTGTTCTACCCCCATGGCAGCTTAGCTTTATGCCGCAACAACATAGAGGAAGAGTTCAAGATCCGCGCATTGGGCGGCGGCTTGCTGGAAGCCATTCTTCAGGAGTGGAAAAACGAGCGTGTGGTACCGCTGTTTGTCAGTGAAGGAACCATGCGTCAGAAGGTAGCTTCGATTCAAAATAGCTACTACCTGTCGACTGTCTATCGAGAGGTGCTTACGGCGCCCCGGAAGACACTGACACTGTTCGGTTGGGGCTTGGGGGAGCACGACAGGCATTTGCTCAAGCGAATGAAGGGGACGGGCATTGAGCGCGTAGCCGTCTCAGTCTTTCGGGGATATCAGCCTTATTGCAACATGGCTTACCAAATCATTCAGGATGACCTGGGGCCAGTTGACGTCGATTTCTTCGACAGTGAGAGCCCGGGCTGCTGGGTTCAACCCGAATAGCGGGCAGGACATCCACTCCTGAAATCTCAGAGGTGGCTGTAAGGCCCGTCATTACTGGGCTAGACAGTTTTTATTCTCTGGCGCATTTGTCCGAGTCAACGGTTTTGGGGGCTCGCGACAGTTTTGCGTTTACTCCGAATCGGGCTGAAGGCCACGGAAACTGGGCCTCTTTGCGACAGTTTTAATTCTCTAAATCCAGCGCCCTCAGCCATGCATACACCTTCCTCTGCTCGTGAAACCCAGCTGAGTATCCAGGTGCTGCCAGAGGCTGAAGCCTGATGCTCCCCGTCGACGAACTGAAGGCGGTCAGGGCCCGTGTCACAGAATGCCTGGCGTTAGCGTCCTCAGGTTTTGGCCGAGTATTTCCGGAAATACCTGTGCGATTTGATCTCACCGGCCGTACAGCTGGCATGTATCGATACAGGATCGACAAGCACACAGGCAAGCCAAAGGATCAGGAGTTCCGGTTTAACCGAATACTGGCCAAGGAAAACCTTCGCACGTTCCTTGATGACACCTGCCCTCATGAAGTGGCTCATTACATCACGCGCACTATCTGGGGAATGGAGCCTTCCTCACATGGAGCAGAATGGCAGGGCATCATGAGGGATGTGTTCAAGCTTGACCCCAGCAGGTGTCACAGCATGGACACGTCGAGGGCGGTCAAAAAAAGCTTCGTCTACAGATGCGGGTGTAAGGGCAAGGACCATAAGCTCAGCACCACGAAGCACAATCGGGTCCAGCGTAAGGCAGCCATACTCCAATGCAAGACGTGTGGTGAAATTCTGGAGTTCGTCCAGCAGGCAGAGAAAGCACCTGCTCCTGTAATTTCGAAACTCTTCATTAGTACCTCAGGCCCCGCGCTCGACAGCGCTCAAGCTGACCGGATCGCCAAGCTCATCATTGATCACCAGGTGAACCAGGTCGTCGTTGACTCCTTAATCACGGGTGAACGCCACCGCCAGCTGTTGAGCAAGAAATTGAATGTCCCGTTGGCCTCGGTGACCAGGCATCCGACCCCCGACACCTTGCCAGGCGGGGTGACTCACGCCATCGTCTTCGGCGATGGCCAAGACGAGCGTCAAGGGCGCGTAGCTAAGGCTTTCGAGCAGCGAGGGGTGAAGGTGCGGATGGTGCGAGCAGGTGTAGGCTGAAGTGGCGGTTATGAAAGCGCCCATTACCCCTGAAGCAATTCGCGTAGAGCCCGTCATGCGTCATACCGAGCCTACCCAGCAACACCCCGATGCCGCGGACACTTTCCGCCTGAAAGCATTCCGAGTCGTCACCGGCGAACTGTTCGCTGCAGCCAATGCGCAGCATGCGCTCGACATGGCCAAATCGCACCTTTCACAGCCCCAGCTCAGCCTGCGTGACGTCGTCGCGGCGAACCACTGGGACTGGATGGTAGCGGATGAGAATGGCGCTGAGCTCGCCGCTGGCGGTTCGGCGCTACTCGCCCGGGCTACCGCACCGGGCATGCTTGGTCGCTGCAGAACAGACCATTCGTACCAGACCGTGTTTGTCGAAGATCTGAGCGGACGAAGCTTGGAATGGGCCATGCGTGAAGCGAGCTTCAAGGCATTTGGTTTCATGATGAGCGCTGAGCCTGGCTGCCCAGTCGCCACTCAGAGGGACGCCGTACGGCGGTGGCTTGGGGATGTCGTGAGCGTCCCTGCAGATCTACATATTCTGGACGTGCAAGCGGCGTGAGCCTTTTGCATGCCGGCACCATGCACCATGCACCCAGCGGCAGGGGAGAGGCCTCACGCCATACATGTCCGTGTGGGCCATCTCCACCTACAAACTTAACGCACATGAGGTGCCGCACCATGACTAACCCAAACCAAGCAGTAGCAGTCTCCACTGAAGGCCGTGTACCAGCTGATTGGAAAGCTCCTGACTTCTATCAGCCATTGGACCTTCTGCGGGCCAAGCTGGCGTTCCAGTTCGGTGATTTCGCACATCTTGTGCTCAGTCAGTTCGAAAAAGCGAAGACAGCCTACATGGGCCGCGATATGTCTCAGGTTCAGTTCCCCCGGACTGGCGAGGAGGCGATGATCGAGCTTGAGGTTCGAACTCAAACACTGCAGTGGGTTGTTGAAATGGCCGGTCTGACAGGGAAAGCTGTCGACTACGCTGCCAACCGCTATCACGAGGACACCGCGTTCTTGCTGGTCTACTCGATGCCAAACGAAGATGGGCTCCAGACGTTCCGCTGCGGTGGTGGTAGCCCGGGCGCCGCTCTTGCTCAATTCGCGCAGCAGAATCCAGACCGAGTTCATCTCGTGCAGGAAATCTACGTGGACAAACGAAGCCTTCAGCCTGAAGCTGCATAACGATTCACCCAAACCCCACCGCCTAGCGCTGGGGTTTTTTTACGCCTACAGAAAACCCGGACGTTCGGCCGAAAATATTTTTCTGTATGCATAACACGTATGTGTAATTTTACTGTTGTGCGTTTCGGATACTGGCCGTAATATCGGTGCGTGTGAAAATGACAGCATGGTGCCATCAACCTGCCGTATCGATCTTAGAGACGCTGGCGCCAGGCACATTGACCCAACCAATCACGAGGCCCAATCGATGACCCCTCAGGAACTGTTGCAACAGCCCGACGACCAGTACATGAACCCTGAGCAAGTAGCGTTCTTCAAAAACCTGCTGGCGAACGAAAGTGCTACAGCCATGGGGCGCATCGAGCAGCTGCGCGTCGACCTGACGGGCTTGGAGAAAGCCCCTGATGAAGCCGACGCAGCACTGATCGAGCAAGAGCGCCAGTCCATCCTGGGCAGCATCGAACGCGAGAACCAAAGTCTGCGTGATATCAAACAGGCGATGTCAGCGATCGCAGACGGTAGCTACGGCTGGTGCGAAGACACCGGTGAGCCGATTGGTCTCCGTCGCTTGCTCTCGAACCCTCGATCGCTACTGACTGTCGAGGCCAAGGAGAGCCGCGAGAACAAATCCCGGCACCTTCGCGCTGCGTAATCACCATTTACCTGTAATGCCGCCAGCCCGTCATACTGAGGTTAATCCCCATGCCCAAGTCCCAATCCCTGCCCGTCAAGTCCTCCCGCACAGCTGACAAATTCGTGGTGCGCCTGCCTGACGGGATGCGCGAGAAGATCGCTGATATTGCGAAAGACAACCACCGCAGCATGAACTCTGAAATCATCGATCGCCTGACGCTGAGCATTGCGCAGGATGAAGAGGGCGATCTGACGGTCCGTACGCTGGCGCAGGTTACTCGGCGTTGTGAGGAGCTGGAGCAACAGCTGGCAGAGCTTAAAGCAAATCAGGGCACCGAAACCCCGAAGCCAGGTCTGCAGCTCCCACCTAGACTGTCGATCGCCAGCGCGCAGTGAAGGACGACCACCATGGGGAACTTGCTTGATGTAGGTCCGGGCGCAACTGCCGCTGGCGCTGGCGACATTGCTGGGGTCCTCTTGAAGGCCGCTCAGCGGTATTTCTACTTGCGTGGCCCTGCCCTCCGGACTGGGAAAGCCAATGTCCCAATGGTACGTATCGGCATCGACAAGCTGCTAAGCGGCGAATCGCTGGATGCTGAAGTCGACCGGGCGATGATCGAGGCCCATGCCGCGGGGCTCAGTGTTCCACCAGGAGCCGGCGGCCATACCGGCAGCTATCAGTTCTCAGCCGCTGAGGCAATGTTTCTGCGGAAGCTTCTCGCAGCGCCACAACCAGCCCAGGCGGCTCAACTCCTGAAGTACGCGACTGCGGTAGGGGTGCGTGACACAGCGAATCTCTTTGCTAACTACATCGCGTACATGAACTCTCCGATGCCCTGGCTTCAGATAACAGTCAAGGAAGGGGCCCTCGAAACTTTCCGCGGTTCACCTACGCAACGTTTGATTTATGAGCCTGATGAGCGCCAGCGGGCTATTGAGGGCCGTACACGCCGAATCTGGTCACAAGCGGCCCCCGAAAGTGCTGGTCATTACTGGAATTGGAGCGGTAAGGAGGGCATCGAAGCATCCTTGTTGGCTGTCACCTGGTCCTCAGACATAGGCAAGTTCTGTGTAGAAGGGGCACCAGGTTTAAAGCGATCAATCAGTTGTGAGGAGTGGGGAGGATGGTGGGCATTGCTCGACCGGCCTAACCCCCTCGAAGAGATCGACTGCTTCCGCAACACATCTGCCAGCTGATCAGCATCTCGCCTAGCTGCATCAGAAAGCACTCAGCTGCTTCAACCTCAAGCATTCAAGTCAGTGCTCATAAGGGCGCTGTCATCACCCCCATTACCTAACAAGGCATGACCATGTGGTTTAAGAATCTGACCGTTTACCGTTTGACCCAAGAAATTGAATTTGCCACGCATACCCTTCAAGCCGCCCTGGCGTCGAAACCTGCACGGCCGTGCGGTTCGCAAGAGTTGGTCACCTATGGGTTCATCGCGCCGCTGGGCAATGGAGAGGATGCTCCGCTCGTACACCAGAGCGGCAATTTTTTCCTGATCAGTGCTCGGAAGGAAGAGCGAATCCTGCCGGCCAGCGTGGTCAATGAAGCTGTGAAAGAGAAGGTCGAAGAGATCGAGAACTCACAGCAGCGCAAGGTCTACAAGAAAGAACGTGATCAGATCAAGGACGAAACGATCCAGGCCATGCTGCCGAAGGCGTTTATCCGTCGTGGTGTGATCACAGCAGCCATCGCACCCAAGCTGGGTCTGATCATCGTCAACAATGCGAGCGCCAAACGTGCAGAGGATCTGCTCTCCACGCTCCGCGAGGTAATGGGCTCCCTGCCGGTGCGCCCGGTGTCAGTGAGGATCGCCCCGAGCGCGACACTCACTGACTGGCTCAAAACCGGCGAGGCAAGTGAAGGCTACTACGTCCTGGATGAATGTGAACTGCATGACACCGCCGAAGATGGCGGATCGGTTCGCTGCAAGCGGCAGGATCTCACCAGTGACGAGATCAAAAATCACCTGGCAACCGGCAAGGTCGTGACCAAGCTGTCGCTGGCCTGGCAGGATAAATTGTCGTTTGTCCTTGACGACAAGCTCGTGATCAGACGCTTGAAGTTCGAAGAGTTGCTTCAGGAGCAGGCCAGCCAGGACGGAGGGGAGGATGCGCTGGCGCAGGCTGATGCTACGTTCGTGCTGATGATGATGACCTTCGCCGAATTCCTCCCGTCTCTGTACGAGGCGCTGGGTGGTGAGGAAGTGCCCGCGTCCATCTGATCCCAGCAGGACACCAAGCCTCCGCCGCGACGGGGGCTTTTTGTTGCGTGAAAAAAGTATGGAGCCCTGTTCTGCATTCCAGGTAGGTACGGACAACCAGTTTGTCATTCCCCCGATCGGGCCCAGTCCCCGTCAGGGGAGCTGTGCCGACTACTTGGAGCAGCACAATGACCACCATCATTAACGCAAAAATCGGCGAGTCGAAGGGCGTTTCACGGGTCTTTATGGAGGGCCGTCACCTTTTGACAGCTGGTATTCAGATCGGCAAGAAATACTCGATTAAGTCTGACAAGGTAGCCCGACGCCTTGAACTAATTGAGGTTCCAACCGGCTTCGCCGGGAAGTGCATCAGTGTATCTAAGCGCGAGCGTAATGGGGTTGTACATCCAGTAATTGACCTGCGATCTGAGCAACTCCGCGAAGTCTTTGAAGATGACCATAAGGTCCGTGTTGCGATTCGTCGTGGCCGGATTGTGATCACTGCTTTGCAGATTCAAACTAAGATCCGCGAGCGCCTCAAGCGCATGAAGGAAAAGTTAGAGCGTGGTCAAAAGCTCGCTGTAGCTTCGCTCTTCCACGGGGGCGGGGTCCTCGACCGCGCATTGCACTCAGGCATGGTGAAGGCCGGTGTCGGCTCGTTTGTGCAGGTTGGCGTTGAGATGGAAAGTGAATATCTCGACTGCTCAATGCGTAACAATGTCGATATTTGGACAGAGGACTCAATCGCTATTAACTCCGATGTTCGGGATGTTTACTTGAGTGAAAATACGCCACTTTGCGAAATACTTGTCGGAGGTATACCCTGCGTAGGGGCAAGTAAGAGCGGCAGGAGCAAAAACAAACTTGCATTCGCAGAAGGTCATTCTGATGCCGGCGCACTGTTCGTCGAGTATTTGAACTGGTTGCGTCATGTAAATCCGTGCATTGCAATTATTGAAAACGTAGGCGAGTACGCTAACACTGCATCGATGTCCGTTATTCGAAGCGTCTTCACACATCTTGGCTATGTGGTTCATGAAGCTATTCTGGATGGCTGGGATTTTGGTACGCTCGAACACCGTAAGCGGCTTGTGGTTGTGGCAATGACTCCTGGGATTGGAGATGGTTTTTCTTTCGATAATCTCAAGGTTAACAAAGTCCGTGAGTCATGTATTAACGATATTCTCGATCCGGTTCCTCTCAATGATGGATCTTGGAAGGAATACTCATATCTTGCGGAGAAAGAAGTTAGAGATCTGGCTGCAGGAAAAGGGTTCGCCCGTCAACTTTTAACAGGTGAAGAAGATGGTTGTGGTGTATTGTGTCGCGGGTATGCCAAAGGCCGGAGTACTGAACCCTTCCTGGTGCATCCAGAGGATCCAAACCTCAGCAGGCTATTCAAAAAGTCCGAGCACGAGAGACTTAAAGGAATTCCAGCTGGGCTCACCGATGGTGTTTCTGAAACTACTGGGCATGAGATCTGCGGTCAAAGCGTGAGCTTTCCAAAGTTCGTATCTGTAGGTGAGGAAATCGGCAGGGCCGTCATGGTTTCACGCAACAATGTTGTTAACTTTCCCACTCGACCCGCTCAAGCCAGCACGGATGATTCGGTTGGTGCTGAAGTCGACAAACTCCAAACTGGAACCTTGGCTTTGCTGATCTGATTGCTAGGTTTCGCCTTAAACGCCACACATGCCCGGTTCGCTTATGCGAATCGGGTTTTCTTTGTTCGATGAAATTGTTTCAGACGCTTGAAGGTACTGACGTATTTTGCTATACATTGGTTACTAGTTTTCCCAGAGAGGAGGCAAACACATGAAAAATATCACTTTCGCTTCTGAGTTTATGAGTGCTGCAAAACAGGCACCACGCATCTATTTTGCGCCTTTGGTTGGTGCCTATAAAGCTATCAAGGCTGAGATGGCAAAGGCTTCGGGTGGTGACCGCCCAGGCGAAACGACGCCTAAACACTGATGCTCACGAAAAACCCGCCGATTGAGCGGGTTTTTTGTGCCTGGAATTTACTGGTTTCTGTGAAGCATCCCCTTGAAGCAAGTTAACTTTCAGGGGCCCACCATGCTTCTCGCAATCAACGATCCTGCGGTGCAATCCGCTTTGATAAACGCATTTGCTGCTATCGTCAGTACTGTCCTGGCTGCGGCATCAGCCGCTCTGATCGGAAAGAAATTTTCAGACCGAAAAAAATTGGAGCGGTCGTTGGAGCTGTGCCAAAAGGACGTCGAGTTCTTGCTGAGGGTAGAGGCTGAGCATGTCGAGCTTCACAAGGAGCGGGGTGACAAGCCCAATAAGCTCAAAGTACGTGAACGTGTGAAGGATCTGGGGTTCTCGTTCTCGGGGAAATTCACACCAGGCCGGCTGCGGCAGTCCAGGCAGAGCTGATTGAGATGTACCACCCAGCCAGGTTATGCCTGGCTTTTTTGTGCCTACCAATTACAGACCCGCGTTACGCATCTCCAAGGGCTAGGTCTACCGCAAGAAGGCCTATGGGATTTCTCAACGACCGCCCCAGGTCCTTTCAGGAGTAACAGATGTCCAAAACCCACAAAAAACCTTGGTGGAGCCCGATCGCTCACTTCGGAGCTCATGGCTTCGTCGGTACTATCATCTTCTTGATCATCATGGTGCCAGCAGTTCTGCTTAACCATTTGGTCCAATACTTGGCTAAGTTCGGGATCAGCGACTTTACCTTACTGATCCTAGGGCTGCTTGAGCATGCCATTGTGCTTGTAGATGCTGGTCTTTTCTTCGTCTTTATATGCATTGGGGCAGCCCGAGCAATCAAGGAGTTTGCTGAATGAATCAAACATTTGGGTCTGAGTTCGCTAACGCTGCAAGGCAGGCACCACGAATCTTCTTCGCGCCATTGATGGGAGCTGTAGCTGCCATCAAGGATGAGTTCAGGCGCGTGAAGTATGGTGCAGACCAAAACAGCAAGCCGCTGCAATCCAAATAAACGCTCAGCAGAGCTACCTATAAAGTAACGCTAAATCCGACCCACCATCCTAGATGGTGGGTCTTTTTTTGGATCTGATTTCTCGGTACCGCCCGGGAGCCTCCTGGGTGGGGGCAAGGTCTGGATGGAGAGTCGGCAGATTCTAAAGGAATCTATCGCCGTATGCGTACGCGTTATGTATTATGCGGACTGCACATTTCAGGAACCGATAGGAGCGTTCAATTTGGCCAACTCTCTCGAATTCGAGGTCGGCGCCGGCTACGAGGTAACCAATCCACCCAAGCTGGCTGTCGGTGACGATCATACGCACCAGCTCTCCCGTTTTCTCACCGTGCTCGCCACCGACGAGCACGGTGTGACGGTGTATGACGGGTGGTACGGTGAGGGTTTAGCAAGCTTGCACCTCTCACATGAGGTCCTTGCGCAGTTGGACGTTAAAAGGTTGCAGTCTCGCGGTGACGGTGTTGCTGCGGACTTGGCCAGCGCTATCGCCAGCTCAGCTGCAGCTGCCATCGAGCGCCGTGACCAGGTGAAGGAACACGGTGGGGCAGAGCAAAGCGTGCACGCCTCGCAACGATTCTTCGTGCAGTTCTTCTCCGGCCAGATCAGGGGGCTCGCGTCCAAAGGGCTGATAAACCCAGACCTTGCAGTTCAGATGATCAGCCTGTCGACCGGGGTGGAGCTTGCTGTCGGTGAATAGTCGAGGGCGATTCTTCTCTCTGCGCATCGCTATAGCTGCCGTTGCCACTGTCTGCGCTGTTGCTGCTGTCGGCCTGATTCTGTTCAAACCTTGGGCCCAGCGTGGCTTCGAGGTAGCAGCAGTTAAGCCGGTGGGGCGGTACTGCCTGATCAAGCCAGGTGAGCACCGGACCCATTGCGAGGGCGAGGATACCGGTCCCAGGGACCCAGTATTAGCAGCCATCAAAACCATGACTCAACAAGGGGGCGGCAGCCGTGATGCCACCTCTCGCTAAGTAAGTCGTTTACCTGTTCTGTATCCAACCCAACCTGAGGAACCGCTATGACTATCACTACCGACATGCTCGCTCGTATCGCCGTTGTGGTGCTGGCCGTGATCATCTCGATCGCAATCAAGCGCCGGAAAGCTCTTTTCAGTGTGAAAAACGCCTCTGGCCCTGAGCAGGCCCAGGCCATTCAGGGCTTTGCTGACCGCTCGCTGCGCGATGTCAATATCCTGCTCTGGCTTTGCTCGGCCCTTTGCGCAGCTGCACTGGCCGTGTGCTTCTATTCGATTTTCAACCCTCTGTAAGTCACTCCCTGGTCGGTGACCACAAGGCCTCGGTTCATTACTGTGAACTGAGGCCTTTTTTTGTGGCGGCATCATGACATCGAATGGCTAGCAGCATATAGATTCTTCTTGTATTATGCGTACGTGTTATCAATCAATTCAAGGAGCTTGAAATGCAACGAATCCAATTTTGGGCCATGCGTACATTGAACATTGTCGGCCAAGTGCCGGCAGCCCTGGCACTGGCGGCTTTCGTTTTCGTGTGGGCAAAGATTGGCCACATCACCCCTGCACTCGCTTTCGTGCTGATCGCGGTCCTGATGATGGCGGTGCTCTTCGTGCAGCTGATGAAAATGGCCGACCGTAGAAAGGCCAAGGCCAGTGAGCAGGCTCGTGCTGGCACCGGTCTGCGCTGAGTTTCACTGTGCCTGCCAGCCTGGCGCAAGTCATCCCCTGCCGCCCGTATGTGCGAAGCCTGATCGACACCGGTTTCTACAGCGAGATACCGATGCACCGCGGGGTGGTTGAGCGCGTAGAGCTCGCAGGTGGCTATGCCGTGGAGCTGAGCCTTTCAGGGGATGTATTTGATGGCTCTGCGGTATGTGAAGGGCGACTGGTTACAGCCTGGCTGCTATCGAAGTCAGAGGCTGTACCAGTCGCTGTCCTGGACGCGGTTTTGTTGTCCAGTGGGGAGGGGAAGCGATACTCCTTGGCTGAGGCTTGCGATCTGGTCAGCGAGACCGTCCAGAAGCTGGTTCACGAGCTGGTGAGAACCTGCCACCAGGACTTCTCTGCTGTGCTCGAAGCTGGCAGCGTCTTTGTTATAACCCGGCTGGAAGTTCGCGACAAATTCAGGTCGTCAGAACAGAGCGAGTCTATTATCGAAGCTTCATGCACCTGGCTTCGATCGAAATTCCGGTTGGTGCTGCTAACCCTGCAGCCGTTTCCTCTCCAATACGAAAATACTGCTCCAGTTCTAGGCAGCCGGCATTACGAGGCATACTGGCGAGCCCTTAGAGCGGACGTGGAGAAGCTTTCTTTATACTACAGCTATCACTTTGATTGTATTGCTGCGTCACTTGAGTCTACTTTGTTGATCAAGCCGCTGAGCGGATACAAATGCGCGCTAAGCCGTGCAGGGTGGTCGTTTATAGCAGCGGAGTAAATATGCTCGCAAAATCGAAGCAGCCCAATGGCGTAAAGTATAATATTCAACTTCTCATGAATGGGTGGGTGGTTGCAGCGCTCTTCTGGGTGGTTGGATCCTTAACTGATTTCCTCCTGGAAAAGTTCGAAATCATCCCTGCTTACAGCTACGGCTTTTGGGTCAAGGTTATTGGCTGGGCAATGGGTGGTTTTTTTGTCGCTCTGTTCATAATCCGCCTAGTTATCTATCGTTACCATGTAAAGATGGGCAAATACCTATGAGTCTGTTCTTGATCGGGGTTGGCTTGACGGTAGCTGCTCCGGCGCTGTGTCGCAAAAAGTATCAGGCCCATGGACCAGCCTGGATCTACTCCCTCGGGTGCGCCGCTGCGGTGCTTGGCCCATACATTTTGCTTTGCACATTTTTGGACATGGCGACCTTGCTCGCGACTGCAGCAGTCCTTGGGCTGCCGTTTTGGATGTATGAACGATATCTGGGAGCTAAAGGCCGGCATCACTTCACGCAAGGGGTAGTGGCCTTTCTGGTGGAGTTGACGCCTGTTGCCGTGTTCCTGCTCCTATTCCGATCCTTTGTCGCCGAGCCATACCTTGTTCCGTCGTCATCAATGCGCCCCACACTTGTGGTGGGTAGTGTCGTTGTAGTCGATAAGTTCACCTATGGTATGAGATTACCATTCGTTCCGAAGCCAATCACGCAAGGCCGACCACCGAAACTTGGGGATGTTGTGGTTTTCCGATTCCCACTCGATCCGTCTAAGCCTTACATCAAGCGTGTGGTTGGAGTCCCCGGTGACCACATCACTTATCAAGGTGGTGTATTAGCCATTAATAATGCACCGGCGGTACATCTGGGCGAGAAGCCATTTGCTTACGAAGATGAAGCTAGCGGAAAGCTCAAACAAGCCGTTTATACGCTGGAGAAAATTCAGGACTTACAAATCGGCACGATCAAAGACCCTGGCAGCAGTGACTTTGGTGTAAGCACTGACTTTCCTGCCATTCCCGGCTGTGAGAGAAGCGTGTCAGGCTTGTCATGTACTGTTCCTGCCGGTTCTTATTTTGTACTGGGTGATAACCGCCCCAATAGCTTGGACAGCCGCTACTGGGGTTTTGTCTCGGACAAGGAAATAATAGGTCGCGCCATTCTTGATCTTGATTTCACTAACGGCAGATTGGAATTCAGTCGAATATCTCGCTGATTCGCTATCAAGGAGCAAGCTGTCATGGAGCAACGCAAGAATACACCCCCGTGTTCCTCATTACCTGTTTGTAAGGCAACGCAAGGCCTTGCACCCACCTTTCAGGAGAGAAACGCATGAACTTCCATGACACCGCAATCAAATATGCCCAACTCGCAGCAGCTGCAGTCGATTCTCGCGGTAACCTGCTGCACCAGGTGGGGTCGTACCCTGCAGGAACGGTACGTGACGCTGAGCTCGCTGAACTTGAGCAAGCGTATCGATCGACAGTCTTCGCCGAGTTGGTGAGCTCCAGTGAACTGAAGGCCACGGCCCACGTAGTGTTGTCCCAGGATGACGACGAGTCTGGTGCGGATGCAGAGGTGATCGGTATCTGCTTTGACTCCGCTTCGGCAGAAGGTCTTGCCGACGAAGCTGCATCCGAAATGGTTAAACGCATCAACCAGTTGCTGGCCAATGACATGGGCGCCGATTTCGAACCTGTTTCAGTTACGCAGACTGGCCAGGAGCGCATCGTTTCCAATTCCAATGTCGGAATTCTGGGGGCTATTCGCATCAAGACTGCTTCGGTAAGCATCGAGGGGAACGGTTTCGGACTGCATGCCGTTACCTCGCCAATCATCCCGCTTGGGGTGGCCAGTTTGTAAACCAGCTGTATGCCCGGGCCAAGTGCCCGGGTTTTTTTTGCCCTCGGACCTTTGGGCTCCGAGGGGTCACACATGGCGTTGTACTGATATGCACTCATCCAGTATTATCAGTACACGTTACGTATCGAAAGGGCCTAGTCATGGATAGCCGTTCTTCACATTCTCTGATCATTCGCGTCGTGGTTGCTCTTGTCGTCGTAGTCATGGGCCTGCTGGCTACCATGGCTGTTGGCGCCGGCGTGGTGCAGATTTCCCCCCAGCTCATTTTTAAGGGCGTCTTCCTTTGTCTTGTCGGAGGGGCCCTGTACCTCATCATTCGCTCTTTCGTGGCCGCTCCTGTTGAGCTGGATGACCAGGTTGCTGCAGAACCGAACGGAAGCAAATAGATGTTCGACCTTCATGAAGGGAGCAGCGGTACCGAGGCGGCAGCCAACCTGAGCTCTCGCAATCTCTTTTTCGAATCGGCGGATAGCGGTTTGAGCAATGTTGCCTGGGCCCAGCTGATGGACCAGTTCCGCGACGAGCAGGGCTGGGCGGATACCCGGCTTAGCAAAGAAATTGGCATCAGCATCTCCATGATCCGCCAATGCCGAGTGCACATGCGCCCGTTGCCTCCTCCAGCGCGCATACGCACGCTGGGCGCGATGGGTGTGGAGGTGACCTTGTCGACTTTGCTCGCAGCATTGCCAGAGCCCATTCGGGAGGCAGTGGAGGCGGCCAATCAACAGTCACAGGTGGTCCGCGAGACATTGGTATACGGTTTCTTCGATCGCCTTGACGCCGGCGGTTCACCAGACCTGGTCAGTGCCTTCTTCGATGGTTTGGCAGCGATCTCTGGGCTGAGTGACAGTGAGCAGGCGTCCAGAATCGGCCTGTCACTGGAGGATTTCATTCTGATCCGCACGGGGCGTAAGCCCATCCCGTTTCGCGTCAAGATGGCTATATCCGGTGCTTACACGGCCAAGGAGCTTGGCCCCCTAATCCTGTCGCTGCTGCCGGCCGCCTAGGGAAGGGAAATTCACAGAATCAAGTGATCCATATCGTATACGTACGTGTTATGCTTCAGATCGATTCCGGTGGTTTTCGCCGGCAAAACTTCTGGAGGTGTCCATGGCGGCTCACATTACTGCTCCAACCAAGTGCCTTTGTGGGCACATTGATCTGTTCAGCTTTTCCTCTCCAGGGATGAGCGGGCGCCGGCAGGATCGCCTCTACGCCAACAGCACTCTCTGCGGGGATTGCAGCGCCCACATCCGCGACCTGGTTAAGCCCCAAGCAAAGGGCTTCTATAAGATCACTTTGCCCCAGCTGGTGGGCCGCCCTCGTTCTGTTTCCTGGGCCAATTCGCTCCGCGTGGCTCATATACGCTCTCTCGGTCCGATCATGGCCCGTCTGAAGTGCAGTACTGATCCAGTGGCAGTTGTGGCGCTGGCTGTCTTCGAGATGCTCTTCAAGATCACTGATGCCAACTTCTGGCTTTCGGGCAAGGATCAAGCTTTTGGCGCTGGCCACTGGGTGGTTTCGGAGATCGAGCATTTGATGCGCAAGCGTGACCTGTCCATGCACGAGAACTCCCGTTCGGCCTATTGCTACTGGAAGGCAATTAATCCCGCAGTCATCCACCAAGCCCGGCAGGAAGCGTCTGCGCTTCTGTCCTCGCCCCCAGTGTCGACGGGTGAGTCGCCGGCAGTTCAACCATCCCAAGCGCAACCCCCAGCGGGCGGCACCTCGGTGTTCCTCTGATCGGTGTCTCAGGTGAATTCGTGCAACTAGAGAACTCAATAGCGCACCAAGATGCAGCTGCGCTTGCTTCACCAGCTCCAGCCGACACCCCTTGCTGCGCGGTAATAGGGGGGTCGGTTGAATGCGCTGGATATGGTTTCGTGGCGAGCCAGGGGGCTATCGTTGGCCATAATGAGATGCCCCCTTGCCCTGCGTGCAATACCGTGTTGTTTCTGGCCAACGCGAAGAACCAGGCCTCTGCGCCTGCAGGAGCAGCCGGCAGCGACATGACAACAGAGCAGATCTGGCTGGATGCGCTCCGTGTGGCTCATCGGGAGAACCCAGGTGGCGTGCACGCGGCCTTGGAAGAGGTCGGTGAGGTGCATGTCAGGGTATCTGGGCCTGATCGATCGACCGCTGTTGTTCGTACTTACAACGCTCCATACCAGCTCAGTGAGACAGAGCTCGATGATGCGGCCGTCGACGCCATCGCGCTCAACATGAAGGTGAAGATGGCCAGGAACCGGGCGAAAGGCCGTGCTGGCTGGAATGAAGGCGATACATGCACAGCTGATTTCCTTTCGAAAGAGCTGCGCGAGCACGTAGAGAAAGGAGATCCGCTCGATGTCGCGATCTACGCGATGATGTTGAACCTTCGCGGAGAGGTCATCTCAGCGGCAGATTGCAGCGCCCACACATCAACTGAATGAGTAAGACCCCCCCCATGATCAAATTGACAAAGCTTGCCCTCCTGGCCATTGCGTCACTCAGCGCATGCAATGCCTCTGCTGTCGAACTGGTGCTTTCTTCCAATGCCACTGAAATCCCCCATGACCTGGTCAAGGAAACGATTTCAGCGCACCTGCCACGGCAAATCGTAGAGCTTGATGGCAGCTACAAACTTTACGCATACCTGGAGACGGCCGACTACCAGCCGGGAGAACGGCTTTACAGCTATTCAGTGCAGCTTCATAAACGGGTGGAGGAGGCTGGCACCGGTAAGGTCTATTGGGTTAGTACTGGCGGCATCCGCGGCCATGGTGTTGCCACCGTAGCGCAGGACACGATTCTGGCCAACCTGGGTAGTGATCTCGTGGCCGGCGCCAATTCTTTCAAGCTCGATCAGATGTAATGCCAAGGTAGGTAGGGAATCCCTGACAGCTCATTCTTACAGCGTGACAATAAAAATTCATAGGCGATACTATTCGGGTACGCGTACGCGTTATGTATCTGCAAGCCTAGTGAAGCTGTCAGCGTTGGAGCTCGATATGACTGCAAAACCACCTTTTCTTTTGTCTCTGTCAGGGGCAGTCGCACTGTCCCTAATCTCAACTGACTCGTTCAGTTTCAGTCTTGTGCCAGACCCGCCTTCGAGCGAACTGCCTACGTACCTGGCTGCATCTGCGGGGGCCATTTTCCTCCTCGGCGCCTGGTACAGGTTCAACCGGTACAGAACTACGGCACAAGTGGCAGAGCTGCGGATCCAGCGCCAACTACAGGCGCTTGAGAAGCTGGAGACCCAGGTCGGCCGAGCGGAACAAGTACTGTCCTTGGAGTGTGAATTCATGACGCACCAGGTGCGCACCGAGCTTCAAGATTCCCTGTACGCCATCACTACAGACACCATTCGGAACATGGGTGGGCTGCGCAGGGGGGAACTCATGACCGACAAGCAGTTCAGCAAGTTGATGGCGCGGTCTTATGAGCTTTTCAGCAGCCTGGAGAAAGCGCAGGCCAATGAGGTCACGCTCAGTCTGGATGATGATGTGCCACTGCTCATGCCAGAACGGGGCAATCCTCTACCTAAGCCGGTACCACAAAAGCGTCCTGATGCCCCCCTGACACTCCAAGCCCCCACGGCAACTGCGGCAGCGAGTATCCCGATTCCGGTGAAGCCGCGGCCGAAGGGCGCCAACGCAGACGCAGGGGAGTCGGATGGGGTGCCGGCGCTGGCAGTTACGTCAGCTCTCGTTCTGGGTGGTGCTCTGCTCTCCAGCAATGGGATGTTCTTGGGTGGTGATGATGCCCAAGAGTCAGGTCAGAACGACTCCCTGGATGATTGAGGCTTATGGAGAACTCCAAGCCCGCGCCTGGTATCGAAGTGTCCTCTGCTAGGCGCATCACTGACTCAAGCATGCAGGGCATCACCCGTGACAATCGCCCATCGAAGCCTTCTGATGCCGGCTGGCGTGTTCGACTGATGAAGGATGGGAAGTTTGTCGCCGATCGCCATTTTCGCGACCTAGCCTACCACGGCCGTTCCCGGGCGAAGCACGCAGCGCAATGCTATCGCGACGACATGGCCACAGAACACCAGATCCAGTTCGCCCAAACCGTGCACACTGATCTTGCGCACCAGCGCCATGCAGCAGGCCTGACTCAAGCAGCTATAGCCTCGATGCTGTCCGTGTCGCCCGGGCTGGTATCGAAATGGGAGAAGGGGGCCGATATGCCGGTTGCAGCTCGATCACTCTTCCGCGCTGCAGTGCAAGCTGAGTTGGTCGGCGACGCCCCGAGCCTGGCCGGTGCGGATATCAGGCGCATCAGGGCCGAGGTTCTAGGCTGGACACAAGCACAACTGGCCGATGCGCTGGGGTGGGCTTACGCCGCAGTAGGCTATTGGGAAAGAGGACAACGGCGGATACCAGGCTGGGTCCAGGTGTACATGAAGGCGATCGACGAGGGCCGTGTCAGTGGCAAGCAGTGAGGATGTTGGTAGCAGTTCAACAATTGACGGGGCGATCAGCCAGTGGAGGCAAGTGAAGCCCTTGCACCTACGCCTCCCGATCGTCTTTTCAGATGGTACTCAACTTGCCCGCTTCGCAGTCGACTGCGGCCAGTGCCGGCGTAGTTTGAACGGACATTTGGTGAGGGGTGAGATCAGACCTCAGCCGGGCGATCGCTTCGAGCTGGTTGGGCTTGCTGCCTGTGAGGCATGCGCGTCGTTCACCCGATTCGCGATCATGTGTACGGGGTCATCCGGTTCGGTGCGGCTTGAGTTGTCAGCTGCTGGGCAATTGAAGCGGCATGAGGTGCACACAACTTGGTGGACGAAGTTGAGGGCCATTTTTCGATAGGCAAAAAAAACCCCTACATCAAGTGTAGGGGTAGCCTGGAAGGCATGGTTAGTCCTCAGTAGTTTTGAGGTTGAGCTCTTGCTCAGTGGACGGGTTTACGTTCAGTTTTTTCTCTTCCTCTTCCGCCAGGCGGAATTGTTCGAGAATATCTTCAAGCCGCTTTTGGTTTTCCGGGGAAAGCTGGCTGAAGCCTTTGTCTTGCCGAATCTCTAGGATTGCCGTTTTCATCGTTGGTGCTGCGTTGGTGATTGCCTTCTTGATGACCTTGCCTGGTACAAAACGAGGCATCAGCTTCTCTGTTCTGCCGCCTGCAGCAGCTGAACGGGCAAGGCCTTGCTCGATCACTTGCAGAGCTTTGGGACCATGCTCTTGAAGTATCTGAACTGCCAGCGTGAAGGAAACCACTTCGTCGCGGACATAGTTCCTGATCTCGATAGGTCCGTTGATCATCAAGAGGTAGTCCGAAACCTGGGCGGGCCAGAGATTCAGTTTTTTGGCGATCGCGGTATGGTCATCGGGGTGGAAGCGGGTCATGCGTTTGCAAACGACTGCGGTCGCATACGGGCTAAGCGGTGAACCATTGTTGCTGATCACGAGGTCTGCCGTCATGTCCTCTTCAGAACAATCATCTGCAGCAATGATGCAAGGAATGGTTGGAATGCTTTCACCGTCAGCGATCGCTTCCAGCGTGGCTTCAAGCCGCTGATGGCCACGCTTCAGACAAATAGACTGCCCGCCATTTTCATCGCGACGGATGATGACCGACAGAGCGGAATCCTTTTTAAAACCATTGTCTTTGATTGACTGCTTCAGCTTTTGAACGTTGGCCAGGTAGGCGGCATTGCGCTCCCTGACATTGTATCCCGGGATGACCTTGATGGTGCTTGGCGCCACATTCCACAGGTCGCCGGCGGTAAATTTCTTTTTTCCATCACCTTCTTCCATTGCCTTCTTGATGTTGCCAGTGGCGATGATCATGCGGAAATCCAGATCCATCTGGTGTTCGGTGCTGCTGTTTTCGACGGCTGCGGTCATGGCGGTGCCCTCCTGAAGGGTCAGTGATCGTTGAACTTGCTAACAGAGATGACTGACACCTGCGCATAACCCAGATTTGCCGACACCAGCCATCCGGACAGATATGCTACCTGTCTGGCGCGGCAATAATACATAACGCGTACGCATACGCGAAAGGTATTTCTTAAAGGATTGCTGCGTTACCTGCGCTCAACTACCCAGATCGTAGAGCGCTGCGCGGCATCGAGTTGCCCCGTGGCGGTGGCTCCGTCGACAAGGGATAACTTGATACCGACTGAGCTGCGGATGGTGTCTTCCAGATGGTCAAGGCCCGATTCTGTTTGGTAGGGAGACATGGCCACCTCGATTGCACCCGTCACCTTAAACAACTCACAGCCAGGGCTGTGGTTGTTCGCTCCAACGCGAGTGATGGTCAGGTCACGGATGGCACCATTCGTAATAGCGAGACTCATTGCCTCAGGACCTTGTCCGAAGATGCACAGACTTGCACTGACTAGCCCATTCAGTTCATCTCTCGATCGACAAGCGTCGACTGAAATGATTTTCTGGAAGGTAGCAGTGAACCCTGGCCAGGTGTCAGGGGGGGAAATTTTTCCGTGTTTTGATGACCAGACGGGATGATGGCTGACCATGACTCTTGTCACGTGGTCGAGGCTTTCCGCAAACGACCAGTGCTGGTCGGCGCCGGCACGAACTTTCGCAACTTGCCACTGGGAGCGAAACGCCCACAGCTCAAGGGAGGACGATTCGTCGATCTTGTAGAAATCACATTTGCTTTGAGCGTGGGTCAGCGCTGGCGCCATGACGGCATCACCATGCCATTCAAACTGGTCGAGGTTTTTTAACCTCTGATTCCCGTGCCAATACGAAAGCTCGACAGTGACCTGGGAGAACCACTTAACCGCTGAGGTGCTGGCGGCCGGCAGATGGGCGGGGGAAGAAATGCCTTGCTGGGGCTGGCTCGTGAGCATGGTTAGTCCCTCATAGTTTTGACGCGTGAATGATACATGAACACATACGCCACCTGTATCGTAATGCCATCGCTACATTTGGTGGACGAAAAAAACCGCCCTCGAAGAGGGCGGCTGGGTATGGTCAGTTTGTAGCTGAGGCTGCTGGCGCAGGCAGAAGCTCCTCTACAGCTGCGCCGGCGAGGGCTGCTTTCACCATGCTGTTGATGACGTCAGCGGTAGTGCCCGGCTCTGTTCGTTGGATGCAGGTGCTGTATGAGAACAGCAGTTGCTCTCCGATCAGGGGGATGCCGTTTTCGTCGGGGTCTTTCTCGTGATCGAACGTCCCGCAACCATTACCGATCTTCAGCTTAAGGGCTGCAGAGTTTGCACAATAGGCCGGGTCGCAGATGCCGCGAACGTCAAAGCGAATGCAGAATGCTTCTGCAAATGCGCGGATCTTCGGCGGTACGTTGTAGCTCTTGAAGGCCTCCTCGAAGAAGCTTGGGTGCACAGCTGGGCGTTGAGAGGTAGCGTCGAGGGAAGTGGTGGTCATGAATCATCTCCTGGTGGGTTGAACTTGCACCAGGAGATGCAGAGCAGGGTTCTGTAAATCTAGAGGGCGAGGGTGATAGCAATAATGGTCAAAAGCCCTATGCCCATGAGGACCTTCCTGTTCCGGTCATCAAAGTAGATCCCACGGCGGTTCAAGAAATGTTCGACGATCGTCCACCCGTCCATTGGGGGCAAGGGGATGATATTAGTCGCTGCTAGGAGGATCGAGCCCTGGGCCGCGACAAGCGTCGGCCAGTTCGGCGAGACGTAGTTAATACCGAAAAACAGCAGGCCGGTCGCCAGCGAGATGAGTGGGCCGCCTGCAGCAATGATCGCCCGGCGGTCTGAGGGCGCCTTTTCATAGTCGGTACTGACCACATAGGCCCAAAGCGGAATCAAACCGATTTCATGAATGATCCCGGATTTTCGGAACGAGAAAAGCTTATATCCGCCAATAATGAGTTTGTCAGGCTTAATGCCAAACCGCTGCATCGGTATTAGATGCCCGGCTTCGTGGATCAAAAGCAAGAACACGAGCATCAGCCAAATGACGAAAAAGGCGATGGCGAACATCCCGATGGTTACCAGTGCGTCAGGCAGCATGGTTTTCATTCCTAGAACATGATGCAGTAATTCTTTAGCAAAGCTTCAAAACGTTCAAGTCAATATCCGGATATTTGTCTTGTCCTGTGTACTGCACAGTACAACTACAGGCCAGATGGTAATACAGGTCCGTGTGCGTCATTACAGATGGTTATGAAACTACTCTGGTGAAGTATGAATACTTGTTTTCAGCTTGCGGCTTACGCTCGAACTCAATGGGCGCTAGCCCTACTACTCATGAAATCTCCGGAAACCACTCAACTAGCAGCCAGCGCATTTCAAGATGCAAAGGATGCTGCCTGGGGATATGGCTGGGGGGCTTCTGAAACCCCTCATGCACTCCTGTCTGATGTCCCGGAACTGTTGAACGCTTTCAATGAAGGCAAAACTGCGCTTCAGCAAGATATGAAACTTGCTGGCTGATACTAACTTTCAAAGGAACACCGATCATGAGCAGCACTGAAGTAAAAGCTAATCAACCAGCCCTTGCATTGTTCGCAGTTACTCTGAATTGGGGGCAGCAGGATGAGGGGACATATTCCGAATATGCCTTTGCAGTTTCTCAAAATGAAGCCTGCTTCAAAGTAGCTGAGTCGATGGCAGAGCAGCGTGAGTATATCGACGAACTGGAAACCCCAGAGGAAAAGCGAGAATGGATTTCTGGCCGAGCCTGGGACCTCGCAGATTGTCACTTGGTTGAGGACAGTTTGGCTTCTGATCTGGTAGCACTGTACGGCGACGTTCTCTTCCCTGATGGCGTTAAGCGCTCGATCGATATGACTGAATTGCGAGCTTTGATCGTTGAGCATCGTCACCGCCTGGTACCACCAGTTGAAGTCACACAGGTTGAGCAGTTGGCATTCCACTCTGTTGAGTCGGGCTTCTGCCGGGTCTACTACAAACGGCCGAAGGGCACTTTGTGCTGCTTCCAGTTGGACACGCGTAACTCCTTCAAGCTCTACCACTGTTCGCGTGATGGTGAGCCAGAACATGAGATCAGTCACGAGAACAAGGCGGTTATCACCTTGCCTGAAGACAATGGCTGCTCTCTAGTATCCAGCTTCCGCACATGGTGGGAGCAACAGAACAGGCAGTCAGCTGCCTAACACCAATGATCCCCGGCCACTCTTCGGAGTGGCTTTTTTTTGCCTCACGATAACCACCCAC
>NZ_JBIVIF010000024.1:0-95059 GCF_044749595.1 Pseudomonas sp. NPDC089392 | reverse complement strand
CGTTTTGAAGGGACATGAACCGAGCTCGTAAAAACAGAGCTCGTTTCTATTGTGGCTTGGCGAGCAAGTCAATTTCTTAACTGACTGGCATTAGGGCAAGCCCGCTCCCACAGGTACAGCGCAAGGTTCAAGGCCTGCGCGGTCCCTGTGGGAGCGGCTTTAGCCGCGAAGAATCCAACGCGGTGCATGGCATCGGCTGCGCCGGTGTTCGCCGGCAAGCCAGGCTCCCACAGGTATTGCACATGGCTTGAAGCCCATGCAGTCGAGGTAGGAGCGGTCTTGCGTCGCGATTGGGGATCAGGGCTCGATACGCTTCAGGTCATTCAACAACCCCATCAACTGCTGCAGTTTCTCTTCCCCGAACTGCGCCTGGATCTTCTGGTAGTTGGCCTCCATCCCCTCCTTCATCGAGGCAAAGCACGCCTCGCCACCTTCGGTCAGCGTCACAAACACCCGCCGCTGGTCCTGCGCGGCCTTCTGCCGCCGCACCAGGCCGTCACGCTCCAGCCGCCCCAACACCCCGGTCATGCTCGGCTTGAGGATGCAGGCCAGCTCCGCCAACTGGTAATTCTCCAGCTCACCATGCTGCTTGAGGATGCGGATCACCCGCCATTGCTGCTCGGTCAGGTCATGCTCGTTCAACAGCGGCCTGAAAAATGCCATCGCGGCCTCTCGGGCCTGCAAAAGGCTTAGCGTGAGCGAAGGTTGCGTCTTGGTCATGGTCAAGCCTGTCGATTATCTCAGTTCACGAATTTAAGGGCATGCGCGATGGAAAGTGCAATCTGTTCCACGGAAAACCCATTCAGGCCGCGCGCCCGAGCTGCGACCATCCGGTACAAACAACAACACTTACCGGGTGCGCCGCCATGGCCATTTCACTGCAACTCCGCCTGCCGCTGGCGGTACTCCCCGGGTGTGAGCTTGGCGTAGCGGTTGAAGAAGCGGCTGAAATAAGCCGGGTCCTTGAAGCCGAGCTGGTAGCAGATTTCGTTGGCCGTGCTGCCGGAAAACAACAGCAAACGCTTGGCCTCCTGCATCAGCCGTTCCAGCACCAGGCGCTTGGACGGCAAGTCGGCGATGCGCCGGCACACATCGTTGAGCCGCGCCTCGGTCACGCCGATTTGTTGGGCGTAGCGGGCCAGCGGCCAGTGCTCAAGGTAGTGCGCTTCGATCAGTGCATTGAAACGGTGGAAGATCTTCAGGTCTTCATGCCGCGCCGGGGTCGATTGCAGCGAATGCGGGCACAGCCGCAGCAGGCTGATCATGATCAACCGGGTCAGCGACTGCAGCGCCGCCTCGCGCCCCGGCTGCTGTGTGGAAAATTCGTCGCTCAGCGCTTCCAGCCAGCCCTGCAGGCGCTGCGCCTCGGCCTTGTACGCGGCCGGCAGGTTGCCCAGCGCCACACAGGCCGGCTGCACCTGCATGCCCGCCGGCAGCAGGCTGGCATCGGCCTCGATCAGTTGCCAGACCAGTTGCTGGCGCACGGTCAGCACATGCCCGTCGCTGTCCGCCTCGGTGACGAAGGCGTGGGCCACGGTCGGCGGTGTGAGGAAGAACATCGGCCCAGACTCGATGAATTGCTGGTCGTCCAGATACACCCGCACCGTGCCCGACTTCACGTAATGCACCTGAAAGAACCGGTCATGCCGGTGCACGGGCATGTTGCGCCCGAAGAAACCTGCCAGGTTGCCCAGCCGGTCGTAATGCACCTCGCTGTCGCTGTAGCGCTGGTCGTAGACCTGGCCGATGTTGATGTTCGGAATCGGATGCCGGTCACTCATGGCTGCTTGCTCGCAAATCGCTTGACCCTGTTGACGATGGCCCATGGTGCACCGCCTTGGCGGCGGGCGCCACTGGCCACCCCTTGACCATCGTTAACATATTAACTATAACATTAACACATTAACAAAATCCGCAGGACGGCCACCGCCCTGCACTGCCAGGAGAAGAGCATGAGCCATGCCCTGCATGACGTTGCCAGCGGCACCCTGTTCGGCGTCGCGCTGAACTACCAGGGTTTGCTGCAGCAGCACCAAGCGGCGTTCGTCGAAGCACCGTACAAGCAACTGCCGGTCAAGCCGGTGCTGTTCGTCAAAACCCCGAACACCCGTAACCAGCATGAAGGCCAAGTGGTATTCCCGGCCGGCGTGCAGCGCCTGCAACCTGGCCCGGCGCTGGGTGTGGTGATTGGCAAGGACGCCAGCCGCGTCAGCGTGGCCAATGCCCTGGAACATGTAGCGGGCTACACCATCGTCAACGAAGTCAGCCTGCCCGAAGACAGCTACTACCGCCCGGCGGTCAAGGCCAAGTGCCGTGACGGCTTCTGCCCGGTGGGCCCTGCGCTGGTACCGGCTAGCCAGGTGACCAACCCCGATGCCCTGGGCCTGCGCCTGTATGTGAACGGCGAACTGCGCCAGCACAACAACACCGCCAATTGCGTGCGCTCGGTGGCCCAGCTGATTGCCGAGATCAGCGAGTTCATGACCCTGCACGCCGGCGACATCCTGATCACCGGCACCCCCGAGGGCCGCGTCGATGTACAGCCAGGCGACCGTGTCGATATCGAAATCGACGGCCTGGGCAAACTGACCAACCACATCGTCGCCGAGTGAGGAATTACCTGTGAAACACGCCCGTATCCAGTTCGACGGCCAGGTCCATGACGTCACCGTCGAAGACGACAACCTGCGCCTGGCCGATGGCCGCCTGGTCCACGAAGATCAGGTCACCTGGCTGCCACCCGCCACCGGCAGCATGTTCGCCCTGGGCCTGAACTACGCCGACCACGCCAAGGAGCTGGCCTTCGCGCCGCCCACCGAACCGCTGGCCTTCATCAAATCGCCGGGCACCTACACCGGCCACAACCAGGTCACCTGGCGCCCGGACAAGGTCGACTACATGCACTACGAGTGCGAGCTGGTCGCGGTCATTGGCAAAGCGGCGAAGAACGTCAAGCGCGAGGACGCCCTGGCCTACGTTGCCGGCTACACCGTGTGCAACGACTACGCCATCCGCGACTACCTGGAAAACTACTACCGCCCCAACCTGCGGGTGAAAAACCGCGACGCCACCACCCCGGTCGGCCCATGGATCGTCGATGCCGCCGATGTGCCAGACGTCAGCAACCTCAAGCTGCGCACCTGGATCAACGGTGAACTGAAGCAGGAGGGCACCACCGCGGACATGATCTTCGACATCCCGCACCTGATCGAATACTTCTCCAGCTTCATGACCCTGCAACCGGGCGACATGATCGCCACCGGCACGCCGGAAGGCCTGGCCGATGTGGTGCCGGGCGATGAAGTGGTGGTGGAAGTGGAAGGCGTCGGTCGCCTGGTCAACCGTATCGTCAGCGAAGCTGACTTCTTCAAGAACAACAAGGCGTGAGCAGCATGATCAAGCACTGGATCAACGGCCGTGAGGTCGAGAGCAAAGACACCTTCGTCAACTACAACCCGGCCACCGGCGATGCCATCTGCGAAGTCGCCAGTGGCGGTGCCGAAGAAGTGGCCCAGGCCGTGGCGGCGGCGAAAGAAGCCTTCCCGAAATGGGCCAATACCCCGGCCAAGGAACGTGCACGGCTGATGCGCAAGCTGGGTGAGCTGATCGACCAGAACGTGCCGAAGCTGGCCGAGCTGGAAACCCTGGACACCGGCCTGCCGATCCACCAGACCAGGAACGTGCTGATCCCGCGTGCCTCGCACAACTTCGACTTCTTCGCCGAAGTGTGCACCCGCATGGACGGCCACACCTACCCGGTCGACGACCAGATGCTCAACTACACCCTGTACCAGCCAGTGGGTGTATGCGGCCTGGTCAGCCCGTGGAACGTGCCGTTCATGACCGCCACCTGGAAAACCGCGCCGTGCCTGGCGCTGGGCAACACCGCAGTATTGAAGATGAGCGAACTGTCGCCGCTGACCGCTAACGAACTGGGCCGCCTGGCCGTCGAAGCCGGCATCCCCAACGGCGTGCTGAACGTGATCCAGGGGTACGGCGCCACTGCCGGTGACGCGTTGGTGCGCCACCCGGATGTACGCGCCATCTCGTTCACCGGCGGCACCGCAACCGGGCGCAAGATCATGCAGACTGCCGGCCTGAAAAAGTACTCGATGGAACTGGGCGGCAAGTCGCCGGTGCTGATCTTCGAAGACGCCGACCTGGAACGCGCGCTGGACGCCGCGCTGTTCACCATCTTCTCGCTGAACGGCGAGCGCTGCACCGCCGGCAGCCGCATCTTCATCCAGGAAAGCGTGTACCCGCAATTCGTTGCCGAGTTCGCTGCACGCGCCAAGCGCCTGATCGTCGGTGACCCGACCGACCCGAAAACCCAGGTCGGCTCGATGATCACCCAGCAGCATTACGACAAGGTCACCGGCTACATCCGTATCGGCATCGAAGAAGGCGCACGCCTGGTCGCGGGCGGCCTGGAGCGCCCGGCCAACCTGCCGGCGCACCTGGCCAAAGGGCAGTTCATCCAGCCCACCGTGTTCGCCGATGTGAACAACAAGATGCGCATCGCCCAGGAAGAAATCTTCGGCCCGGTGGTGTGCCTGATCCCGTTCAAAGACGAGGCAGAAGCGCTGCAACTGGCAAACGACACCGAGTACGGCCTGGCCTCGTACATCTGGACCCAGGACATCGGCAAGGCCCACCGCCTGGCGCGTGGCATCGAGGCCGGCATGGTGTTCATCAACAGCCAGAACGTGCGCGACCTGCGCCAGCCATTCGGCGGTGTGAAAGGCTCCGGTACCGGGCGCGAGGGTGGGCAATACAGCTTCGAGGTCTTTGCTGAAATCAAGAACGTGTGTATTTCCATGGGTAGCCACCACATTCCGCGTTGGGGCGTGTGACCTAACCCGGCTACGGTTGACGCGGCCCCTGTAGGAGCGGCCTTGTGTCGCGATGGGCCGCACAGCGGCCCCCGGCAATATCTGCTGCGAAGCTGAAATCCTGGGGCCGCTTTGCGGCCCATCGCGACACAAGGCCGCTCCTACAGGGGACCGCGTCAGCCCCGAAAACAACAACAGCGTCTTATCGGAGACCCCCATGGGCAAACTCGCTCTCACTGCCAAGATTACCCATGTACCGTCCATGTACATGTCCGAACTGCCGGGGCCGCGCCAGGGCTTTCGCCAAGCGGCCATCGACGGCCATCACGAGATCAGCCGCCGCTGCCGTGAGCTGGGCGTGGACACCATCGTCGTGTTCGACACCCACTGGCTGGTCAATGCCAACTACCACGTGCTGTGCGGGCCGCACTTCGAAGGCGTGTACACCAGCAACGAACTGCCGCACTTCATCAGCAACATGCCCTACGCGTTCCCCGGCAACCCCGAGCTGGGCCAGTTGCTGGCCGCAGAGTGCAACCGCTTCAACGTCGAGACCATGGCCCACCACGCCACCACCCTTGCCCCGGAATACGGCACCCTGGTGCCGATGCGCTACATGAACCAGGACCAGCACTTCAAGGTGGTCTCGGTGTCGGCGCTGTGCACCTCTCACTACCTGGCCGACAGCGCCCGCCTGGGCTGGGCCATGCGCAAGGCGGTGGAAGACCACTACGACGGCACCGTGGCGTTCTTGGCCAGCGGCTCGCTGTCGCACCGTTTTGCGCAGAATGGCCAGGCACCAGACTTCGCCACCAAGGTGTGGAGCCCGTTCCTGGAAACCCTCGATCACCGCGTGGTGCAAATGTGGCAGGACGGCGAGTGGGAGGCCTTCTGCGGCATGCTCCCGGAGTACGCCGCCAAGGGCCACGGCGAAGGCTTCATGCACGACACGGCGATGCTGCTCGGTGCGCTGGGCTGGTCCGACTACGACGGCAAGGCCGAGGTGGTCACGCCCTACTTCGGCTCTTCCGGCACGGGCCAGATCAACGCGATCTTCCCGGTCACCCCGCAAGACGGCAGCGCCATCCCGGCAGCCCAGGCCGCCAACCCGGCTGCGGTGGTGTCCACCAGCCGCCTGTGACCCTCGTTTCGCTGCTGGCCGCCCAAGCGGGTGGCCAGCCCTTCCTCACCTAGGAGGCCCCGCATGCCGCACCTGGTTCTGCTCTACACCCCCGACCTTGAACAAGACGCCGACATCCCCGGCCTGTGCCGCGCCCTGGCCGACACCATGCTGGAACAGCGCGACGGCGACGGCAAAGCCGTATTCCCCACCGGCGGCACCCGCGTGCTGGCCTACCCCGCCGCGCACTGCGCAGTGGCCGACGGCAAGGGCGAATATGGCTTCCTGTACGCCAACCTGCGCATGGCCACCGGCCGCAGCGCCGAGGTGCACAAGGCGGTCGGCGACAGCCTGCTGGCGGTGCTCAAAGCCCGCCTCGACCCGCTGCTGCAACAGCGCCCGATCGGCATCACCGTGCAGATCGACCACAGCACCGCCCAGGTCTACGACGCCAAGCACAGCACCTTGCACCCGCTGTTCAACCGCTAGCGCCTGGCACTTCCCGACTCATTACAAAACAAGTACAAGAACATGAGCACACTCGAACAAGCCTCACCGCGCGCGGCCCGCATTGACCGGGCCGACAGTACCCACCGGGCAGTCACCTGGCGGCTGATGCCGCTGTTGCTGGTGTGCTACCTGTTCGCCCATCTGGACCGTATCAACATCGGCTTCGCCAAGATGCAGATGAGCCAGGACCTGCACCTGTCCGACACGGTCTATGGCCTGGGTGCCGGGCTGTTCTTCATCGCCTATGCGTTGTTCGGCGTACCCAGCAACCTGATGCTCGACCGGGTCGGCCCGCGCCGCTGGATCGCCTGCCTGATGGTGGTGTGGGGGCTGTTGTCGACCGGCATGCTGCTGATCGAAAGCAGCAGCGCGTTCTACCTGCTGCGCTTTGCCCTGGGCGCGGCCGAAGCCGGGTTCTTCCCGGGCATCCTGGTGTACCTCAACCGCTGGTACCCGGCCGGGCGCCGCGCTCAGGTAACCGCACTGTTCGCCATTGCCGTGCCGTTGGCCGGGGTGGTCGGCGGGCCGCTGTCGGGGGCGATCCTGGCCTTCATGCACGACACTGGCGGGCTGCGCGGCTGGCAGTGGATGTTCCTGCTCGAAGGCGCGCCGGTGGTGCTGCTGGGCCTGGTGGTGCTGGCGGTGCTGCCGGAACATTTCGAGAAGGTGCGCTGGCTAAGCGATCAGCAAAAAGCCTCGCTGCGCGCCCAGTTCGGCGAAGAGGAACAGCGCAAGCCGGTTACCTCGTTCGGCGCCATCTTCGCCAGCCGTGCGCTGTGGCTGCTGGTGGCGGTGTATTGCGCGGTGATGCTGGCGGTCAACACCTTGGCCTTCTGGATGCCCAGCCTGATTCACGGCGCCGGGGTCGCCAGCGATGCCAGCGTGGGCCTGCTCAGCGCTGTGCCATACCTGGCCGGCTGTGTGTTCATGCTGGCCTGCGGCCGCTCCAGCGACCGCTTGCGCGAACGCCGCTGGCACCTGTGCGTGCCGTTGCTGATGGCCGCTGCTGGCATCGCCATTGCCGCCATTGCCCCCGAGCAAGCGCTGCCGGTACTGGCTGGCCTGGTATTGGCCGGCATGGGTGCCAGCGCTGCGCTGCCGATGTTCTGGCAGTTGCCACCGGCGTTCCTCAACGCCCGCACCCAGGCCGCTGGCATCGCCCTGATCAGCTCACTGGGCAGCATCGCCTCGTTCTTCACGCCCTACTTCATCGGCTGGGTACGCGACACCACCCACAGCGCCAGCCTGGCCCTGTACGTACTCGCCGTGTTCATCGCCCTGGGCGGCCTGCTGGTGCTGCGCACCCGGGCTGCCATCGTCAATCCCTGAATCAAGAGACTTTCACCATGCTAGACAACGCTTTCATCCAGCAAGCCGCCGAACGCCTCGACCAGGCCGAACGCTCCCGCGAGCAGATACGCCAGTTCTCGCTGGACCAACCTGCCATCACCATCGAAGACGCCTATGCCATCCAGCGCGCCTGGGTAGCGAGAAAGATCGCTGCCGGGCGCAAGCTGGTGGGCCACAAGATCGGCCTGACTTCGCGTGCCATGCAGGTGTCGTCGAACATCACCGAGCCCGACTACGGCGCCCTGCTGGATGACATGCTGTTCGATGAAGGCAGCGACATCCCCTTCGAGCGCTTCATCGTGCCGCGCGTCGAGGTGGAGCTGGCATTCATCCTCGGCAAACCGCTAAAAGGCCCCAACGTCACCGTGTTCGACGTGCTGGACGCCACTGAGTGGGTCATCCCCGCACTGGAAATCATCGACGCGCGCATTCAGCAGGTCGACCCGCAAACCCAGGCTACGCGCAAGGTGTTCGACACCATTTCCGACAACGCCGCCAATGCCGGCGTTGTCATGGGCGGCCGCGCCGTGCGCCCTACCGAGATCGACCTGCGCAAGGTGCCGGCAGTGCTCTATCGCAATGGTGTGATCGAGGAGTCTGGCGTCAGCGCGGCCGTGCTCAACCACCCGGCCAAGGGCGTCGCCTGGCTGGCCAACAAACTGGCGCCGTACGACGTCACCCTGCAGCCAGGGCAGATCATCCTCGGTGGCTCGTTCACCCGCCCGGTGGCTGCGCGCCCGGGCGACACCTTCCACGTCGACTACGACATGCTCGGCTCGATTGCCTGCCGCTTCGTTTGAGGACCTGACCATGGACATGCCCATCAACCACTTCAAGCAACGCCTGCGCAGTGGCGAGCCGCAGATCGGCCTGTGGCTCGGCCTGGCCGACGCCTATTGCGCCGAGCTTGCTGCCAATGCCGGCTTCGACTGGCTGCTGATCGACGGCGAACATGCACCCAACGACTTGCGCGGCATGCTCGCGCAGTTGCAGGCGGTGGCGGCCTACCCAAGCCAGGCGGTGATCCGCCCGGTGATCGGCGATACCGCGCTGATCAAGCAGGTGCTGGATATCGGCGTGCAGACCTTGCTGGTGCCGATGGTAGAAAGTGCCGAGCAGGCGCGTCAGCTGGTCAGCGCCATGCATTACCCACCCAAGGGGATTCGTGGCGTGGGCAGCGCTTTGGCGCGGGCTTCGCGCTGGAACAGCATTGCCGGCTACCTGGACCATGCTGACGAGCAGATGTGCTTGCTGGTGCAGATCGAGAACAAGCAAGGCCTGGCCAATCTGGACGAGATCGTTGCGGTGGACGGTGTGGATGGGGTGTTCATCGGGCCCGCTGACTTGAGTGCTGCGATGGGCCACCGGGGTAACCCTGGGCACCCCGAGGTGCAGGCGGCGATCGAAGAGGCGATCGTGCGGATTGGCAAGGCAAGCAAGGCTGCCGGCATTCTCAGTGCGGACGAGAAGCTGGCGCGGCGCTACATTGAGCTGGGTGCGGCGTTTGTGGCGGTGGGGGTGGATACCACGGTGCTGATGCGTGGGCTGCGCGAGCTGGCAGGCAAGTTCAAGGATACCCCGGTGGTTGGCAATGTCGGGGGTGGTGTGTACTGAGGGACCTGCGTGGATGGCACCGGCTTACGCCGGTGTTCGCGGCTAAAGCCGCTCCTACAGGTACTGCGCTTTTTTATGCCTGCACTGATGAAGCATCTCGGCTGCCAGGTGCTTGTCACAACATTTTCAGCGCCTTTGAGATCGAGCGCCGCCCGCGCGGCGCTTCGCGGCACAAGGCCGCTCCCACTGTCTGTTTCGGGCCAGTCACTTCTGTGAAGTCACCGCTGTCCGCCTTGTTCGTTCCATTTGATATCTGTAGGGACTGAATACAAGGCTGCCACCCACCTGGCACAGGAATAACTTGCCCGAAACAGATGTGGGAGCGGCCTTGTGCCGCGAAGCGCCGCGCGGGCGGCGCTCGATCTGTGCATCAACCTAAATCCCAAGCCATGCACCTGGAAGCCCTCACCACCTCCCCGACGGGCAAATCGCAGCCACTCTTCCCCAGTTTCCCGTGAAGAACCTATTTTCAGCTACAACGCAATCCCTGTAGGAGCGGCTTTAGCCGCGAACACCGGCAAAGCCGGTGCCAGCCACCGCGGTATTCAAATGTTGATCAGCGCCTTCAGCACAGTCTTGAAGCTATCCAGCTGCTCTTCACTGAACTGCCCAAACACCTTGTCCTGTTGCTCCCTGGCAATGGTCCACAACGCCTCGGTCTCATCCACACCCTTCACCGACAACCGCACCCTGCCCTCGTCATCGGCAATCAGCCCCTTGCGCTTGAGGTTGGCCACCGCCTCTTCAATCTCCCGCGCCGGCATCGCCACTTCGCGCTGCAGGTCGTTCAGGCTCAGCCCGGCATCGTTCTCCAACACCATCAGCATACGTGCTTCGCTGGTACGCAAGCCGGTGCACAGCTGGCGTGGCTGGTAGTCGGCCTGGTAGGCGCGCAACGCCTGGGTCATCAGGTAGTACAAATTGTGCTGCAGGCGGCCCTGGAAGTGGCTGCTCGGTGCCTGCCCTTCGGCACGCTGGGTCATGCGGGTGTGCGGCAGCACCATGGAATACGCACCCTGGTGGTACAGCAACGGCGAACGACCGAGATCATCGAATGCCACCACCTTGCCCACCAGGATCCAGTGATCACCACCGTCCAGCTGCTGGTACTTTTCACACTCGAAGCGTGCCGCGCAGTCGGCAAGCAGTGGTGCACCGCCGGCACCTGCCTGGTATTCGATCCCGGCAAAACGGTCGTCCTTGGGCCGGGCGAAATTGTTGGACAAGTCGATCTGGTCGGCGGCCAGGATATTCACGGCAAAGTGCGACGCCTCTTCGAATACTTCGTGGCTGGTCGAGCGCTTGTCGATGCTCCACAGGATCAGCGCCGGGTCCAGCGATACCGAATTGAAGCTGTTGGCAGTGACGCCGACCTTGCGGCCACTGGGGCCGGCTGCGGTGACCACGGTCACGCCAGTGGCGAAGTTGCCCAGGGCGCGGCGGAAGGCGCGCGAATCGAAGGTTTCATTGGACATGCAAGACTCCCGGGCAGGCCAACCGGCCCGCCTTGTTTGTTGTTGTGCTTGTAGGGGAAGGTTCAGCCAGACGCGGGCTCAGACCATGGCCGGGTCAGGCTCCAGGCCCATCAGCTCACGACCCAGAATTTGTGCGCAAACGTCGTAGTCGGTGTAGGCATGGGCGCCGGTCATGTGCGAATCGCGGAACAACCGCTGCAGTTCGTTGCTCTCGAACCAGGCGCCGCCGCCGGCCGCCTCCATCAGGCGGTCCACGGCCTGGATGCACAGCTTCACCGCATAGCCCTGGTTGGTGCGCCAGAACGCCAGCGTGCCGCGCGACGGGTATTCATGGCGGGCGCTGTGCTCGGCAATTTCGTCCCAGCTTTTTTCCAGCAGCGCCCGGGCGGCCGCCACCTGGTGGGTCGACTCGGCCAGGCGCATCAGCGCCGGGGTAGCGGCGCCCACGGCAGCACCGGTGTAGGCGCGCACGCGGTTGCGGGTTTTCTCGCGGAATACCTCCAGCATGCGTTCGGCAACGCCGAGGCTGACGGTGGAAAAGCCGCTGGCGAAGTACGGGCGGTATGGGGCGAAGAAGATCTTGCTGTCCGGGTACAAACCAAAGCCCGCCGACTTGCCCTCCATCATGTCCTTGGCCTTCTGGATACGGTGCTCGGGCACAAAGGCGTCACGCACGATCAGGGTCTTGCTGCCACTGCCGCGCATGCCCACGGCATACCAGTCATCGCGGATTTCATAGTCGCTGCGCGGCAGGATGGCAAAGCAGTAATCCTGGGTGCCTTCGGCATTCTTGCGGCGGAAACCGACAATCGCCCACTCGGCATGGTCGCAACCAGAGCTCCAGCCCATTTCACCGCTGAACGACACACCGCCCTCGACCTCTTCGGTACGGCCAAACGGCGCGATGCTGCTGCTGGCGGTGGCGTCCGGGTCGCTGCCCCACACCTCTTGCTGCAGCTTGG
Source organism: Pseudomonas sp. NPDC089392 (assembly GCF_044749595.1). Lineage (NCBI taxonomy): Bacteria > Pseudomonadati > Pseudomonadota > Gammaproteobacteria > Pseudomonadales > Pseudomonadaceae > Pseudomonas > Pseudomonas sp. NPDC089392. The sequence goes on along the minus strand of NZ_JBIVIF010000024.1, from coordinate 83,196 downwards.
GCGGGAACATCGCCATCTGGTGGCTGTGGGTGCACAGCAGGCTCATGGCCCAGGCGGTGCTGGCGCAAGCGCCTGCCAGCACGGCGATGCATTGGGCAAATTCCGGCAGGCTGATTTCCATGCCGCCGTAGTGTTTAGGCAGGAAAGCGCGGTGCATGCCGATGCTTTTCAGCAAGGCAATGTTCTCTGCCGGCACACTGCGGTCCTGCTCGGCCTGCATGGCATTGGCAGCGATGGTTGGCAAGATCGACTTGAGGTCTTCCAGCAGGGGATTTGGCTTGTTCATGAACGGTCTCATTGTTATTGAATTCGAAGACGCGTCCAGTATGTGATCGCTGTTTTAGCGGCGAAATGCACGTTACGAGGGGAACATTGCACTTTCCATGGCACGCGGAAATTGCCCTGCAACAAGCATTGACCCGTGCATTTTCGATCACCACAATCCCACCCTCAAGACGCGCGCGGCCCACCGCGCCCCTGACGGAGCGATGCTGTTGAAAGACCTTTCCCCCTCTGCGCTGCGCGTGTGCGAAGCCGCCGTCGGCCACTTCGCCGAGTACGGCTACGACGCCTCTTCGCTGAACGAAATCGCCCAGCTGGCCGGCATGCGCAAGGCCTCGCTGTATGCGCATTTCGCCAGCAAGGATGCCCTGTTCGTGGAGGTGTACCAGCGCGCACTGGCGCAGGAAACCGCGTTCGTCGAACAGGGTTTCGCTGAAGAAAGCGGCAATGGCCTGGCGCCCGGGCACTGGCTGGCACTGCACCTTGCCGAACGTTACAGCGCCTCGGCCGAACTGCGCTTCGTGCTGCGCACGGCGTTTCTGCCGCCAGCCGAGATCAAGCCAATTGTGACCTCGGGCTTTGAAAAGTACCTGGACGGCGTGCGTGAGGGTTTCTGCCAGGCCCTGCAGCTTCGCCACAGTTGGGCCGATGAGCAGTTGGCGGTGTACGCCGATGCCTACCTGGGCATCATCGACAGCCTGCATGTAGAGCTGATGTACGCCACCCCGGCCGCCTATGCACGGCGCGCAACAGCCTTGCTGAAACTGCTCGACGACTCGCTGTCACTGCAACGCTGACGCCTTGCGCGTCAGGGTTTGATCTTTTTCATTTCATCCAGCAACTGCATCAGTTGCTGCAGCTTGTCCTCGCCGAACTGGGCGAGGATCTTCTCGTAGTTGCGCGCCATTTCCTCACTCATGGCAATGAACGCCTGCTGCCCTGCTTCGGTCAGGCTGATGAACACCCGGCGCTGGTCTTCCGGCGACTTTCGCCGCGCCACAATGCCATCGCGCTCCAGGCGCTTGAGCACCCCGCTCATGCTTGGTTTGAGAATGCAGGCCAGCTCGGCCAGTTGATGGCTTTCCAGTTCGCCCTGTTGGCGCAGGATGCGGATTACCCGCCATTGCTGCTCGGTCAGGTCATGGGCATTCAAGGCTGGGCGGAAAAACGCCATGGTGGCTTCGCGTGCCTGCAGCAGGGTCAGGGTCAGGGAGGGTCTTGGTGTGCTCATGCGGGCTCGGGTGGGCTGAAAATTGCAAACCGGCGAGTATGCCAGTGCATAATCATTAATACATTAATAGAATGATTTCTACCCATTTCCGCAGGCGGCGTCATGATCACCCTCGAGAGCCCCACCTATTACTCGGCGACCAGGAAGTACAACCTGAGCTTCCCTACCCTGGAAAGCGACATCGAGGCCGATGTGGTGGTTATCGGCGGCGGCTTCTCTGGTATCAATACTGCGCTTGAGCTGGCGGAACAGGGTGTGACCAACATCGTCGTGCTGGAAGCCCGCTACCTGGGTTATGGCGGCACCGGGCGCAACGGCGGTCAAATCATGGCAGGCATCGGTCACGACCTGGAGAAGATTCGCAGCAGCGTCGGCGACCAGGGCGTGAGGGACATTTTCGAGATCAGCGAGCTGGGCGCCGGCATCATCAGGCAACGCATCGCCCGCTATGCCATCGACGCCGACTTCTGCCACGGCTACGGCTACATGGGCTTCAACAGCCGCCAGGCACAGACCCTGCGCCAGTGGGAGAAGGCGTTCAAGGCGATCAACACCCGCGACGAGATTCGATTTCTTGGCGGCAGCGAAGTGCGCCAGATCATCGGCAGCAATGCCTACAGCAGCGCCCTGCTGCACATGGGCGGTGGTCACGTGCACTCGCTGAACCTGCTACTTGGTGAAGCACAAGCGCTGGTCGGCCATGGCGCACGCATCTTCGAACACAGCCCGGCACTGGAGGTAACCTACGGCGAGCGCATCAAGGTGCGCACCGGCCGTGGTTCGGTGCGCGCCAGCAAACTGCTGTGGGCCTGCGACAGCTTCCTCAACAAGCTGGAGCCAGAGCTGCACGCGCGCACCATCAATACCTACGCCTTCCAGATGATGACCGAGCCGCTTTCGGACCAGTTGATCGAGCGGATAAGCCCGATCCGTGGCGCCTACAGCGACATTCGCCCGGTAATCGACTACTACCGCGTCACCCGTGAGAACCGCCTGCTGTTCGGCGCCGCCACGCCCTTCGTCGAGCACATCCCGCTGGACCTCAAGGCCTGGAACCGCGCCCTGATGCTGAAGATCTTCCCCTACCTGAAGGACGTGCGCATCGACCTGGCCTGGGGCGGCCCGATGGCCACCAGCGCCAACCTGTTCCCGCAGCTCGGCACGCTAGGCAAGCGGCCCAACGCCTTCTACGTGCAGGGTTACTCCGGCTTTGGCGTCACGCCCAGCCACATCATTTGCAAGATCCTCGCCGAGGGCATGCTCGAAGGCTCCAGGCGCTATGACCTGGTCAGTTCGGTCAAGCATGCGCGCATCTTCGGCAAGGACCACTTCCGCCCGCTGCTGCTCACCGCCGGCAAGACCGTGCACCAGCTGTCGGGCTACTTCAACGGCCGCCGCTGAATCCAAGCCCTGCGCGGTCCTTGTAGGAGCGGCTTCAGCCGCGAACACCGGCGCAGCCGGTGCCATGCACCGCGCTGGATTATTCGCGGCTAAAGCCGCTTCCACAGGGTATGCGGACTGCTTGCGAACTCAGTTCTCTGTGCGGCAGCGCAGCCCAAAGGGCTGGGCGACCTCCTACAAGGACGCGCTTTTCCCTCAAGCCATCGCCTGTGCCCGATAATCCTTCGGCGAACGCTCGAACTGCTTCTTGAACGAACGGCTGAAATGCGCCGAATCGGTAAACCCCCACTTGTAGGCAATCGAGGTGATCGACTCGCCCCTGAAGAACGGGTTGGCCAGGTCATCCGCGCTGCGCTTCAACCGCGCCCGCTGAATGTAACGGCAAACGCTATCGCCCTGCTCCTCGAACAATCGGTACAGGTGGCGCACCGAAATGTTCAGGCGCCCAGCCAGGTTGGCCGGGGTAAGCCCAGGCTGTGACAGCGACTCGTCAATCACCTGCTGCACATAGCCACGCAGGTTGGCACCGCCCAACGCCCCAAGGTTGCCTGGCACCTCACCATTTCGCTCGAAACCCGGCTCCAGCAGCGCGATAAAGGCAGTCTGCAGCGCGTCGCCCTGGGCGCCATCACCGCTGACGTTACCGTCCTTGCACAGCTGGTCCATCAGCACATGGAGCATGCGCCCGCAGGCGTTGCTGGAGGAGATCTTGCCAAACATCGGGCCACTGCCCTGCACGTACTTGCGCACCTGCTCGCGCGACAGGGCCAGCGAGACATGCTCGATCAACCCGCTAGGGGTGATCTCGCAACGCCCGACCGAATCCATCAACAGCAACTCACCCGGCGCCAGGCTCACCTGCATGCCGCCCTGGGCTACGGTCGAATGCCCCGTACGCTGGCTGACCAGGAAGCAATGCTGATCGTCATCGAGGCAGGGGTTTTCACCCAGCCGGCGGATGTTGCCGGCGTTGGTGCGCAGGTTGGCCAGCGGCAAGCCCGCGCGGGAAAAGGTGGAGATCTCACCGATGAACAGCGAGTGATTGGACGCAAGCTCCGTCTCGAAGCGGCCGCAGACCTGCTGCATGGCCGTGGTCCAGCGTTCCAGCCCCTGACGGTTGGATTGTTGAGTATGCATGGCTGCCCTCGACGCAGGATTTGTTGTTATGCGCACATTGTTAACATGTTATCTATGTGCGCACAACTGTCATCATTTGTCGTTAGACAGAGCAAGGCATGTGCCAAGCCGCGTCAAAGGCCGGGCAGCAAATCGCTGAACTGGGCCAGGCTGGCCATCAGGTACGCCCGCTGCTGCGGGCTGATCGGGATGTAACGGCGAAACGCCGGCATGCGGTTGACCACTTCGCTGCCGCCCATGTGTTCCAGCACCAGTTGCCATTGGCCGTCGCGGCAAGCCAGGTTCAGCCGCTTGAAATCCAGCGGCATCAACGCTGCCACTAGCGCGTCGTGCCGCAGCAAGCGGTCGCGCAGATGGGCGAAGCGCACCTGGTCGCCCTTGCGATGCACGCAGGCCAGGCCGGTACGGCGCAGCGCACCGGTATGACGCATTTCGAGGCTGACCTCGCCCTCTTGCAGGGCAGGAAGCTGCAGGTGGAATTCACAGCTGACGATGTGCATCAGCAGGTGCGCCTCGACGCGCTCGTGCACCTCGGCCCGCCAGCCCTGCGCCGGGTCGTGCATCACCCCGCCAACTGCAATGTTCTGCTGCCCCAGGTTGCGCGCCAGGCACGCCAGCGTGGCCCCGGGGCGGTAGCCGGCAGGCGCCCGCGGCGCCAGCAGCCGCTCACGCAAACTTCTGATCATGCTGCATAGGCTCCACTACATGGCCCGGCTCGGCGGCGAATTCCTTCTTCAGCACATCCTCGACCCGGGCGGGCTTGAACGGGTTGACCTTCTGCACGCACAGCGTCCAGAACAACGCATAAGCCGCCGTGGCACCGAGCATGATGGCGAATGGCACGTAGACATCGGCCGGGTTCATGCCCGGTGGCGTGATGAACGCCATGCCAATCAGGATACCGCTGCTGGAGACGATCTGCGGCAGCGGGAACAGCGGCGAGCGATAGGCTCGCGGCAGGTCTGGGCGGCGGATGCGCAGTATTACCACCGACAGCGTCACCAGCAGGTAGGCGGTGCTCCAGGCGCACACGGCAGCCAGCACCAGGTGCAGGATGTTGTCCGGGTTGCCGCCCAGGTACCAGGCATGCAGGCACGGGATCAGCGCCACCACCACAATGCACAGCAGCGGTGTCTTGAAGCGCGGGTGCAGATAGGTGAACGCCTTGGGCAGCGCGCCATCGACCGCCATGCCATAGAGAATGCGCGGCACACCGGCCATCAGCGTGTTGATGGTCGCCGCGCCGGCGAACAGGAAGCCGATGCCCAGCCACACCGGGCCGATATCACCCATCACCTGTTCGGCGAAGCGCGGGATGGCCATGGGCGTATCCAGCAGGTGCACGCCGCTGGCGGCATCGAGCACCACGTTTTCCACCTGGCGCTTCATTGCCGCGCCGTAGATGAACATGCAACTGGCCACGCCGAACAGGCCCAGTGCCATAGCCCGCGGCAACACCCAGGCCGAGCGGCGCAGTTCGGGTGCCAGCGGCGTGACGAACTCGCAGCCGACGAACATGAACATGGCCATGCCGATCAGCGACAAGATGGTCATCAGGTCGGTGCCCACCAGCGATACGCCAAACGGGCCGTCCAGTTCCACCGCTGGCGCGGCGATCAGGCCAAGCACACCGAACACCATCAATGTGGTCCACATGCCGAAGGTGAGGATGACTTCGGCGCGGCTGAAGGCGCTGACACCAAAGGCATTGAGCACTGCGAACGCCAGCACGAAGCACACGCCCAACAGCCACGAACCACCGGCGGATTCGGCCAGGGTGTTGAGGTGTTCAAAGTTCACCAGCGCCATCACCCCTGACAGGATGGTCTCGGCAGTACCGGCGAACACATGCACGATCAGGTAGGCCGACAGCGTGCCGGTGATGGCGAAGAAGCGGCCCAGGCCGCAGTTGATGTAGTCGTATACCGAGCCTGTGGTTGGCAGGATCGACGCCGCCTCGGCAAAGGTGGTGGACTGCGCCAGCATCATCAGGGCGGCGATGACCATGGCCACGGCAAAGGCGCTACCGCCAATGCCAAAACCCATGGTTGCGGTGAGGATCACCGGGCTGGCCATGATCAGCCCGACAGTGCTGGCCAGTGCGGTGGGGAAACCGACCGTGCCGCGGTTGAGGTGCTCGGTGAGCTTGTTATTGAGTGACATCGTTATGCCCCGGCTTGTTTTTGTGGCGTTGAACGAGTGATTACTGTGCGCCGCAGGGGGCATGGCGTCTTGCCAATGGCTGCCGCCGGGTTTGTTGCTGGCTGCCAGACATCGCCCTGAACACAACACCGTCCTTGTAGGAGCGGCCTTGTGTCGCGATAGGGCTGCGCAGCAGCCCCAGCAATATCTGCGGCGAAGCTGAATTCGAGGGGCTGCTGCGCAGCCCGATCGCGACACAAGGCCGCTCCTACAAGGGACCGCGCAAGGCTGACCCAAGGCATGGCAGCCACAGTCATGCCGCTGTCACGCAGACGCAAGAACCCGCCTTGCCCGCTCTCTATGCTCCATGCTCCACCTGCCCCCGGAGTTCGCATGAGCGACATCACCCTCCTCCCCGCCGTCACCGCCTTCCTGGCCCGCGAGCATGGCGTGTTCATTCACGGCCAGACCCTGGCCAGCCAATCCTCGGCAAAAATCGCCGTGGTCAACCCGGCCAACGGGCAGACCATCGCCCACATCGCCGACGCCAACCAGGCCGATGTCGACCACGCCGTCAGCTCGTCGCGCCAAGGCTTCAGCACCTGGTCGCACACAAGCCCCGCCGCCCGCGCCGCAGTGCTGTTCAAGCTGGCCGACCTGCTGGAAGCCAACCGCGAGGAACTGGCGCAGCTGGAGACCTTGCAGTCCGGCAAGCTGATCGGCATTTCCCGTGCCTTCGAAGTAGAGCAGGCCGCGCATTTTTTGCGCTACTACGCCGGCTGGGCAACCAAGATCACCGGCCAGACCATCACCCCGTCACTGCCCTCGTTTGCCGGTGAGCGCTACAGCGCCTTCACCCTGCGCGAACCGATCGGTGTGGTGGTAGGCATCGTGCCGTGGAACTTCGCCACCATGATCGCCATCTGGAAGCTGGCCTCGGCCCTGACCACCGGCTGCAGCATTATCCTCAAACCCAGCGAGTTCACCCCGCTGACGCTGCTGCGCATAGCCGAACTGGCCACCGAAGCGGGCCTGCCGGCCGGGGCCCTGAACGTGCTGACCGGTGGCGGCCTGGTGGGCAAAGCGCTGATCGAGCACCCAGGCACCGACAAAGTATCGTTCACCGGCTCCGTCCCCACCGGCATCGCCGTCGGCCAGGCCGCCATGGGCGCCAAGCTGACCCGCGCGACGCTGGAACTGGGCGGCAAGAACGCAGTGGCCTTCCTGCCCGACGTGGCAACCGACAAGGCAGTGGACGGCATCATCGAGGCCGGCTTCCTGCACTCGGGGCAAATCTGCGCAGCCGGCGAGCGCTTCTATGTGCACCGCTCGCGCATCGACCCGCTGCTGGACGCCTTGTCCCAGCGCCTGGGCCAGCTGAAAATCGGCTCGCCGCTGGACGAGGCCACCCAGTTCGGCCCGGTGGCGAACAAGCCGCACCAGCAGAAACTGGCCGAACTGTTCGCCACCGCCCGCGCCGAAGGCAGCCAGATCATCCACGGCGGCAAGCTGGGCGATGGCCCGGGCTGCTTCGTCGAACCCACCGTGATTCTCGCCCGGTCGGCCAACGACACGCTGCTGAACCAGGAAACCTTCGGCCCGGTGGCAACCTTCCTGCCGTACGACGATGAAGACGAGCTGCTGCAGCTGGTGAACGCCTCGCCCTACGGCCTCAGCGCCAGCCTGTGGACCAACGACCTGGGCAAGGCCATGCGCATGATTCCGCAGGTCCAGGCCGGCACCCTGTGGGTGAACATGCACACCTTGCTCGACCCGGCCGTGCCGTTTGGCGGCATCAAGGCGTCCGGCATTGGCCGCGAGTTCGGCTCGGCCTTCATCGATGACTTCACCGAGCTCAAGTCGGTGATGATCCGCTACTGACCCGCCCCCTGGCCAAGGCGTGCAAACGCCTTGGCAGCCACAAACAAGACCCCGCCCCGCCGCACACGCCCTAATAGGCCATCGCCGCCAACCGCGATGGCCCCTCGCCAGACCGAGGGTGCCCCCGAACAACAAGGCCACCGTTCAGGCGGCCGAGAACAAACGAGGGATGTGCAAATGGTCAAACCGCAGACGCTGTCCAGCCTGGCCCTGGCTGCATTGCTGGCCAGCCAGGCCGCGCCGGCCTACGAGCTGTACGCCGACGATGACAGCCACCTGAACGCCGACATGCTGGCGGTATGGGGCATGTTCAACAGCCGCAAGTACTACGACGGCACCACGGGTGGTTCGACCTGGCGCGAAGGCTTCATCAAGTATGGCCTCAGCGGTGACCAGGGCCTGGCGGGCAACGGCACGCTGTATGGCAGCCTGAATTGGGTAAGCTCGGCCACCTGGGGCGATGGCGATGCGGCTGGCAACACCGACGGTTCCGAACGCACCACCAAGATCGAGGACGCCTACCTTGGTTGGCGCTCGGCCGACCTGTTCCCGGTGCTGGGCAAGGATGGCGTGGACGTTTCCGCTGGCCGCCAGACCATTCGCCTGGGCAGTGGCTTCCTGATCAACGACGACGGCCCCAACCTGGGCAATGGCGTGGCCGATGGCGCCCTGAACCGCGGCGGCGCCTACTACCTGGCCGCCCGCCATGCATTCGATCGCACCGCCATGCTGCGCCTGGGTGGCAGCGATGGCCTGCATGGCAGCCTGCTGTGGCTGAAATCCGACAACCGCGCCCAGGCCGAAACCGAACTGGCGGCCGGCACGCTGGACTATACCCACGCCCTGGGCACTCTGGGGCTGACCTGGATTCACGGCATTGACGTCACCGACCAGTGGGCCAGCGAGTTCCAGAAAGCCCGCGAAGGCATGGACGTGTACAGCGCGCGGGGCGAAGGCAACGCCGGCATCGACAATGCCAGCTTCGCCTTCGAGTACGCCTCGCAGGACAAGACCGACGGCCCCGAGCAAGCCTGGTACCTGCAGGCTGGCTACACCTTTGCCGAACTGCCATGGGCACCGCAAGTCACCTACCGCTATACCCGCTACTCGGCGGGCTGGGACCCCCTGTTCAGCGGGCTGTCCAGCGGTTACGGCACCTGGTTCCAGGGTGAAGTCGCCGCCAACTATGCCGGCCCGTTCAACAGCAACACCGGCATCCACCATGTGGGTGTGAAAGCGACGCCATTGGAAAACCTCACGGTCGGTGCGCTGTATTTCGACTTCGACACCGTGCGTACCCGCGACAGCCTCAACCTCGATGCGCGGGAGCTGGACCTGTATGTGGAATGGGCGGTCAACGAGCATCTGATCATCAGCCCGCTGGTGGGGCTGTACCAGCCGCGCAAGGATGAGAGCAATGGCGGTAACCAGGTGGGGGGGAATGGCACCAACGTCTACAGCCAGCTGACCGTGGCTGTGCCGTTCTAATCCGCATCAACGCGGTCCTTGTAGGAGCGGCCTTGTGTCGCGAAAGGGCCGCAAAGCGGCCCCAGGATTTCAGCACCACGGCATAAATGGCTGGGGCCGCCTTGCGGCCCTTTCGCGACACAAGGCCGCTCCTGCAAGGGACCGCGCAACTTCCTGAAGGATTTGACCTTGCGTGGCCTGGCGCATAACATCCGCCAACCTACCGACCGGTAGGTTAAAAATCAGCCAGAGAAAACCATGCAAGCAGATCCCTCTCCCCCGGTACCTTTCCGCTTCGCCCTGGGCCTCGGCCTGGTCGGCGCCCTGGGCCCTTCCGCCGTCGACATGTACCTGTCGAGCCTGCCGGAAATCGCCAGCCACTATCAGGCAAGCTTCACCCGCGTGCAGCTGACGCTGACCTTCTTCCTGCTGGCCATGGGTGCCGGCCAGTTGATCTTCGGCCCGGTCGTCGATGCCTATGGCCGGTGCAAGCCGCTGCTGGCCGGCCTGCTGCTGTTCATCCTGTGCTCGCTCGGCGCAGCCGCAGCCCCCAGCCTCGACACCTTGATCGTGCTGCGCTTCTTCCAGGGCCTGGGCAGTGCGCTGACCCTGGTGGTGATCATGAGCATGGTCCGTGATGTCAGCCAGGGCGTTGCCGCCACCAAGCTGTTCGCCCTGCTGATGACCATCGAAGGCGTGGCGCCGATCCTGGCCCCCGCCCTGGGCGGCATGATCGACACACATTTCGGCTGGCGCGCGGTGATGCTGGTACTCGCCGGCATGGGCTTGGCGGTGCTGGCCAACAGCCTGCTGAACCTGCCGGAAACCCTGCCAGCGAGCAAACGCGAACCCCTGCACCTGGCCCACGCCTGCTGCACCTACCTGGCCATCCTCGCCGACCGCCGCTTCCTGCGCCCGACCCTGGCCGTGGCGGCGGTGTTCTTCTTCCTGTTCGCCTACATCGGTGGTGCCACCCTGGTGTACCAGGCCCACTACGGTTTGAGCGCCCAGGCCTTCGGCCTGCTGTTCGGCGCCACCGGGGTGTCGATCCTGTTCGGTGCCATGGCCGCCAGCCGCCTGATCAGCCGCCTGGGCCTGAATACCCTCACCCGCCTGGGCGTGCTGTGCATGGCTGGCGGCGCCGGCATCAGCCTGCTGGGTGCGCTGACCGGCCTGGGGCTGCCGGGTGTGGCCGGCGGCATGGTGGTGGCACTGTTCGGCCTGGGGATAGCCGAGTCGACGCTGATGTCGCTGGTCATGGCCTCGCAGGAAAAGGCGCTGGGCTCCACCGCCGCGTTACTGGGTGCCATCCAGCTGTCGGTGTCGGCGGGCGCAGCACCCCTTGCCGCTGTGGTGCTCAACCACGGCCCGACCGCGTGGGCCGCACTGCTGGCCCTGTGCACCCTGGTGGTGTGCCTGCTGGGCACCCTGAGCCTGCGCGACACCCCCGCCAGCTTCTCGCTCGCAGGCCACTGAAGGCTTGGCACTGACGGTCAACTCGGCTGGCAGGCAGGCACAAGACGACCTACCAGTCGTTAGCGAAACTGGTTGCCTCGATACCAACAATAAATCCGACGGCAGCCAGCCCTGCGAGACCCGCTATGACCCTCGATACCAGAATTGACTTCATCTACCTGTCCGAGCAGGACATGATCCGCGCCGGCGTCACCGACATGCCCGCCTGCGTCGACACCATGGAAGAAATGTTCGGCCTGCTGTACCAGGGCGACTACCGCATGGCCGGCCCGAACAGTGACTCGCACGGCGCGATGATCACCTTCCCCGAGCACTCGCCGTTCCCCAATATGCCCAAGCCCACCGCCGACCGGCGCATGATGGCGATGCCGGCGTACCTCGGTGGCAACTTCCAGACCGCAGGCGCCAAGTGGTACGGCTCGAACATCGCCAACCGCGAGAAGGGCCTGCCCCGCTCGATCCTGATGTTCACCCTCAACGACGCCGACACCGGCGCACCACTGGCGCACATGTCGGCCAACCTGCTGTCGGCCTACCGCACCGGCGCCATCCCGGGTGTCGGCGCCCGCCACCTGGCGCGCAAGGACGCCAAGGTCATCGGCCTGGCCGGGCCTGGGGTGATGGGCAAGACCACGGTCGCCGCGTTCATGGCCGTCTGCCCGCTGATCGACACCATCAAGATCAAAGGCCGCGGCCAGAAGAACCTGGATGCCTTCGTCGCCTGGGTCAAAGCCAGCTTCCCGCAAATCACCCACATCCAGGTGGTGGAAACACTGGAAGAGGTGGTGCGCGGCTCCGACCTGGTCAGCTACTGCAGCTCCGGCGAAGTCGGCGACCCCAGCCAGTACCCGCTGGTGCGCCGCGAGTGGGTCAAGCCTGGCGCATTCCTGGCCATGCCGGCGCCGTGCAGCATCGATGCCGGCATGGAGCAGCACGACGTACGCAAGGTGGTGGACAACACCGGCCTGTACGAAGCCTGGTTCGAAGAGCTGCCCAAGCCCGCGCACAACCACGTGCCGCTGGTAGGCGTGCGCTTCATGGACATGATCGCCGAAGGCACGCTGGCTGCAGAGCACCTGGAAGACATCGGCAAGATCATCAGCGGCGACGCACCTGGCCGCCTGCATGACGACGAAATCATCCTGATGTCGGTAGGCGGCATGCCCGTCGAAGACGTGGCCTGGGGCACTGTGGTGTACCGCAAGGCGCTTGAGCAAGGCATCGGCGTGAAGCTCAACCTCTGGGAAACCCCCGCTCTCAGCTAATCCCCCACAACCAGACAACAAGGCAAAGCCCATGACACAGATCACCAAACTGAAAACCGGCTCCAAGTTCGAAGACATGGCCAGCTACTCCCGCCTGGTGGCGGTGGACAACTGGATTCACGTATCCAATACCGCTGGGCGCAACCCGCAGACCCAGCTCATTCCGGAAGACGTCATCGAACAGACTCATCAGGTGTTCGCCAACATCGAAAGCGCCCTGGCGGCGGTCGATGCCAGCCTGGCCGACGTCATCAACTCGCGGGTGTTCATCCAGGACCCGGCCGATGTGCCACGGGTCATGGAGGTGATCGGCGAGAAGTTCCGTGGCATCGACCCAGCCACCACGGTCACCTGCCCGCCGCTGGGCTCGACCGTGTACAAGGTCGAGCTGGAAGTCACCGCCTACCGCGGCGCGGCGCAAGCGCAAGTGACCATGATCCGCCTTGGCCAGTGATGCCACTGGCTGTCGCTGAGCACTTTCCCTGCCCGAACCACAACGAGTAACGCCATGTCTCCCACGATCGCCCCAGTGCAAACCAGCGCCCGCCACCCCGCCGCCACCACCGTGGTGATCATCGGTGGCGGCATTATCGGCCTCACCGCCGCACTGACCCTCGCCGAACGCAACATACCGGTGGTGGTGCTGGAAAAGGGGCGCCTCGCTGGCGAGCAGTCCTCGCGCAACCTCGGCTGGGTGCGCAAGACCAACCGCCACGCCCACGATATCCCGCTGGCGCTGGCGGCCGACCGGCTGTGGGCCGAAATGCCGGCGCGGGTGGGCAGCGACGTCGGCTATCGCCAGGCCGGCATCATGTTCATCGGCCGCAACGACACGCAGATGGGCATGCATGAAGGCTGGCTGAAAAGCGTCGAGGCGCTGGGCCTGGATTCGCGCTTGCTGAGTGCGCGTGAAATCGCCCAGATGGTGCCGGGCGGCCAGGCAGACTGGGCAGGTGGCATCTTCACCCCTTCGGACGCGCGTGCCGAACCGACCTTGGCCGCCAGCGCCATCGCCCGTGCGGCAATGGCCAAGGGCGCGGTTATCGTGGAGCACTGCGCAGTGCGTACGCTGGTCACTGCGGCCGGGCGTGTCAGCGGGGTAGTCACCGAGCAAGGCGAGATCCGCTGCGACCAGGTGCTGCTGGCCGGTGGCCTGTGGTCACGCAAGTTCCTCGGCAACCTGGGCATCAACCTGCCGACCTTGCCACTGACCTGCTCTGTGCTGCGCACCGAGCCAATGGACGGGCCGACCGACATCGCGGTAGGTGCCCCGGACTTTTCCTTCCGCAAGCACAAGGATGGCGGCTTCATCATCACCCAGCGCGGCGCGCTGGATGCCTTCCTCACCCTCGACCACCTGCTGCTGGGGAAGCGCTACCTGCCGCAATTGCGTGCCCAGCGGGACTTTTTGCGCATCAGCTTTGGCAGGTACTTTTTCAAGGACCTGGCCCTGGCCCGGCGCTGGAAGGCCAGTGATGTGACCCCTTTCGAGCGCGTGCGGGTACAAGACCCGCTCGCCAACCCGGCGCTCAACGACGAGGCCATGCGCAACCTCAAGGCGGCCTGGCCGGTGTTCGAACAGGCACGTATCGCCAGCGCCTGGGCCGGCACGATTGACGTTACCCCAGACTCCAACCCGATGATCGGCCCGGTGGCCAGCGTCCCGGGCCTGACCCTGGCCACCGGTTTCTCCGGGCATGGCTTCGGCACCTCGCCGGCTGCCGGGCAGCTGGCTGCGGACCTGGTGTCCCAATCCGCCCCCCTGATCGACCCGGCGCCCTACCGCTTCGAACGCTTCGCCTGACCCTTTCGGGTTCACGCAGGCCCTGTAGGAGCGGCTTTAGCCGCGAAGAATCCCACGCGGTGCATGGCACCGGCTGCGCCGGTGTTCGCGGCTAAAGCCGCTCCTACAGCGGTCGCGCTCGCCTGCTAAGACGCAAACAGCCCCGCTGCGTGGGCGGGGCTGTTTGTGGTCAGCTAGCCGAGTGCCTTAGTGGCTGGTCGGCATCGCAAACTCCGCGCCTTTGGCAATCGCTTGTGGCCAGCGCTGCATGATGCTCTTCTGCCTGGTGTAGAAGCGCACCCCTTCCTCGCCGTAGGCATGCATGTCGCCGAACAGGCTCTTTTTCCAGCCACCAAAGCCATGCCAGGCCATCGGCACCGGAATCGGCACGTTGATGCCGACCATGCCCACCTGAATACGGCGGCCGAACTCACGGGCGATGTGGCCGTCGCGGGTGTACAGGCTCACACCATTGCCGAACTCGTGGGCGTTGATCAGGTCGACCGCTTCGGCAAAGTCTTTCACGCGCAGGCAAGCCAGCACCGGGCCGAAAATCTCTTCCTTGTAGATGCGCATGTCCGGGGTGACGTTGTCGAACAGCGTGCCGCCCAGCCAGAAACCGTCGCCACAGCCTTCGCCAGCGGTCTGGCCATTGAAGCCGCGACCATCGACCAGCATGGTTGCGCCTTCTTTCACGCCTTGTTCGATGTAACCGGTGATGCGCTCCAGCGCCGCACGGGTAACGATCGGGCCCATCTCGGCCTCAAGATTGGTGCCGTTCAGCACTTTCAGTTCGCGGGTACGCTCGATCAGCTTGGGCATGACTTTCTCGGCCGTTTCGTCACCAACGAACACCGCCACACTGATCGCCATGCAGCGCTCGCCAGCCGAACCGTAGGCCGCGCCGATCAGCGCGTCGACGACCTGGTCGATGTCGGCATCAGGCATCACCACCAGGTGGTTCTTCGCGCCACCCAGGGCCTGCACGCGCTTGCCGTGACGGGCGCCGGTCTCGTAGATGTGGTTGGCAATCGGAGTGGAACCGACGAAGGAGATGGCTTGCACATCCGGGTGTTCGATCAGCGCGTTGACCGCGTCCTTGTCGCCCTGCACCACGTTGAATACGCCATCTGGCAGGCCGGCCTGCTTCAGCAACTCAGCGATGAACAGGCTCGGGCTTGGGTCCAGCGGGCTCGGCTTGAGCACGAAGGTGTTGCCGGTGGCCAGGGCGACCGGGAACATCCACATTGGTACCATCACCGGGAAGTTGAACGGGGTGATGCCGGTGACCACGCCCAGCGGCTGGCGCAGGGTCCAGTTGTCGATGTTGGTGCTGACCTGGTCGGTGAAGTCGGTTTTCAGCAGCTGCGGCGCGCCGCACGCGAACTCGACGATTTCGATACCACGCATCACCTCGCCCTGGGCGTCGGTGAAGACCTTGCCGTGCTCGGCGGTGATCATGCGGGCCAGGTCGTCACGGTGCTCGTTGAGCAGCGCCAGGAACTTGTTCAGCACCCGCGAACGGCGCAGCGGCGACAGGTTGCTCCAGGCCGGGAAGGCAGCCTTGGCCGAGGCGACGGCGGCGTCTACGTCTTTCTGTGCAGAAAGCTGTACCTGGCCGGTGACCACGCCAGTGGCCGGGTTGTAGACCGGCAGTTGCTGGCCGCTGGTGGTCTCGGCCTGAGCGCCGGAGATCCAGTTCATGATGGTTTGGGTCATTGTAGTTTTCCGAACATGTTCAATGGATTTGGCTACGGCCCTGTAGGAGCGGCCTTGTGTCGCGATCGGGCTGCGCAGCAGCCCCAGGATTTCAGCCTTGATGCAAAAGTTGCCGGGGCCGCTTTGCGGCCCGATCGCGACACAAGGCCGCTCCTACAGGGACCGCGTGATATCAATAGATGGCGTAGACTTTGCGCACGGTTTCCAGCACATCCCAGCGGCCAGTCCAGCCCGGTGGCAGGATGATCAGGTCGCCGCCCGTCACTTCCACCACATCCTGGGTGCTGTCGTCGGTGAGCAGCGCCTTGCCCGAGATGATGTAGGTGAACTCGGTGTCAGGGCGGTCGACCACCGGCCAGCCGCCTGGCTGGCACTCCCACACACCGAGGTTGCCAACCGCCTCTGGCGCCTGCTTGCTGATGGCGACCTGCGGGTCACCTTGGTCGGCGCCGGCGCGCTGGCCGGCGGCAGTCAGTGGCAGGGCCTTGATGTCGGCGTGCTTGATGATGGTGAACGAAGGCATGAGGGTTTCTCCTTATCAATGGGCGCCGGTGAGCTTTTCCAGCAGCATCGCGGTACGTGAAGGTTTGTGGGTGTAGCGCTCTTCCATGTCGCTGAGCGACGCGGCGGCAAGGCCGCTGTTGATACCGAACCAGCGCAGCGGTTCTGGCTCCCAGGACGGCGAGCGGTGGTTGACCAGGGGCAGCGTGTTGATGCCTTCAACACGCCCCAGAATCAGGTTGCGCAGGATGCGCCCTGCCAGGTTGCTGGTGGCCACGCCGTCACCGACGTAGTTCCCGGCCCAGGCCATGCGGTTGTTGCGGTCGATACTGACGGTCGGGCACCAGTCACGCGAGACGCCCAGCGCACCGCCCCAGCGGTGGGTGACGCGGGTATCGTGCAGGGCCGGGAAGAACTCCAGCATGGTGTCGTAGATCTTGCCGTGGATGCTGTCCACCAGGTCGGCCTGCTCGGGCATCACCGAACCCCATTTGTAGGGGGCGCCACGGCCGCCGAACACCAGCCGGCCTTCGGCGGTGACCTGGCCATAGACACGCAGGTGGCGCATGTCGTTGAAGGCCATGCGGTGGTCGAGGTTGAGCCTGGCCAGCAACTCGCGTGGCAACGGCTCGGTAGCGAGCACCAGCGAGTACAGTGGTATGACGAACCGCGACTTGCCCGGCTGCTGCGAGGTAAAAGCCTCGGTGGCGCGCACGGTCATCTCGGCGCGTACCGAGCCGCGCTCGGTGTGCACCACGCCTGGGGCCATCTGGGTGACCGCCGATTGCTCGTAGATCTTTGCGCCCAGGCTCTCGACCAACCTGGCCAGGCCGCGCACCAGCTTGCCCGGGTGAATGAGTGCGCAGTGCTCGGTGTACAGGCCACCCAGCGTGCCTTCGGCACCGGTCCTGGCATGGGCCTGGGCCGCATCCAGCACCTGCCACTGGTCGGGCAGGCCGAAGCGTGCCGAAGACTCCACCGCTGCCCGTGCCCGAGCCAGTTGCGGGGCGCTGCGGGCCAGGGACAGGAAGCCCTGCTTGGCGTAGTCGGCATCAACCCCTTCCAGCGCCAGCACCCGGCCAATTTCGTCGACTGTATCGTTCATGGCCGCTTGCAACTGCAAGGCCGCGTGGTGCGAATACAGCTGCTCCACCCGGTGCAGTGAGATCGGGAAGATCGCCGACGCCCAGCCGCCGTTGCGGCCCGAGGCACCGAAACCGACCGCGTTCTTTTCCAGGAGCACCACGCGCAGCGACGGGTCGCTCTTGAGCAGGTAGTAGGCGGTCCACAGCCCCGTATACCCGGCACCGACAATCACCACATCGGCGTCGGTTGCACCGTCGAGGCGGGCGCGTAGCTCGCTCGCGGCAAACCAGAGCGGTTTGTTGGGTATCAGGGACAAATCGGATTTCGCTGACATGCTGGTGGCTTCCCGTTGGCGTTTGCGACTGGTGTAAGGGGGCTTTTGTTTGTTGTGACCAGTGCGTGTTGGCCTGAGGTTATGCGGGGTTGGCCGGGGGCGATATCGACAGTTTCCAAGACCTGGATTTGTGAACTGTACAAATGTATGAAATAGATCTGAGATTTTGCGGCTGCTTCGCAGCCCATCCGACCGGTCCGGCGCCCCGGCAAGGCCGCTCCTACAGGGGTACGCAACCGCCTGGGGCCTAACGCGATTTCCTGTAGGAGCGGCCTTGCGTCGCGAAAGGGGCGCAAAGCGCCCCCAGGGGCATCAGCGGATATAACTGCCGCCATTTACATCCAAGGTCGCCCCGTTGAGCGACACCTGCGAAGGCCGCAGGGCAAACGCCACCAATTCGGCAATCTCGCCCGGGCTGGCCATGCGCCCCACCGGGATGTCCGCCACCGCCGCCGCCTCGCCATGTTGGGCAATGAACTGTTCGGCCATGTCGGTGCGCACCCAGCCTGGAGCAATCGCCAATGCCACCACGCCCTCCCCGGCCACGCTGCGCGCCAGTGACTTGGTCAGGTTGACCAACGCTGCCTTGCTGCTGCCGTACGGCAGGGCATCCGCCGCATAACCACGCTGGGCGGCGCGGCTGGCCATGTTGATGATGCGCCCGCCGCCATGCGCACGAAAATGCGCCACGGCCTCGCGGCACAGATCGGCTGCGGCGAAGAAGTTCACCTGGAACTCGCGGCGCCAGGCCGCACGCCACTGCGCCGAAGGTGCGTCCAGCGGGATTTCAGTACGGATACCGGCATTGTTGACCAACCCATGAATGCGCCCTCCCGCCAATTCCAGCGCGGCCTGCCAGAGTTTGTCCGGCCCGTCGTCTTCGCTCAGGTCGCCCTGCACGATCCAGCCGTTGCCGCCAATGCGCGCCAGCAATTGCTCGGCACCTTGGGCATCACGGCTGAAGTGGATCAACGCCTTGGCGCCTTCGGCCACCAGCCGTTCGACGATCGCAGCGCCAATGCCGCCAGAGCCTCCGGTTACCAGCACGATCTGCCCGGCCAACGGGCGTGCGAAATCACTCATGCTTGTTCACCTCGGCGTTGGCGGCGAGCGAGGCCTTGTCGACCAACCGCTGGATGTCACCGGTCTCGCGGCGCTGCGACAGGTAGATGTTCAACACCTGCAGGTCGGCCGGGGAAATATCGCGGCGCACGCCAAACGACACGCCCTGCTTGGCCAATGCCGGTTTGGGCAGGATCTCGCGGGCCCAGCCGGGGTTGGCCAGGGCGAACAGGTGGTTGGTATCACTGGCGTCCACCAGCACATCGGCGCGCTTGGACATCACCGCCAGGCGCGCTTCGTCCATGCCGGGCAGGCGCATGATCTTGCCGTTGCGAATCACCGAGGAAATGGCCTTGTCCTGCGCGGTACCGGACATCACCGCAAAGGTCACCTCCGGCTTATCGAGCGCGCTGATGTCGTCCTTCACCTCGGCCAGCTTGGGGTTGTCCTTGTTCACCAGCAGCGACACCTGGTAATCGGTGGCCGGCACGGTGAAGCCAACGGCCAACGCCCGCTCCGGCGTCTGGTTCAGGGCCATGGCCAGGTCCCACTTGCTGCTCTGCAAGCCGGCCACCAGGTTGTCCCAGTTGGTATCGACGAAGGCGACCTTGACCTTCAGTACCTTCTCGCCGAAGTCGCGGCACAGGTCGACGAAGTAGCCACTGTAGTCACCACTTTTGGCATCGCGCATCACATAGGGCGCGGCCACCGCAGCGCCGCAGCGCAATACGCCGGCCTTTTGCACGTCCTGCCAGATCGAAGTTTCTGCAGCCTGGGCCAGCGTGGCCGCACACAGGCCGGCAGCGATGACCAGCGCCTTGAGGGAAGACGGAGTTGGAAGATGCATGGTGGACCTCACTGATAGTCGTTGTTGTTGGCAGGAAGGTATGGCGGCAAATCTGTATGCAAGCTTGAATCCTAGACTGCGCCCAGAACTGCACAAATTAAACCAGCATTTACTAACGTTCGGTCATGGGAAGACTCAACCATGAGCAAGAAAGCACCTCCCACGGCATTCCTGCCTGCTGGCAAAAAATTTCTTGCCACGTGTTGACAGCTTCGCCGACACAGGAATAGCCTGAATACAGCACTGCACACATTGCAGGATTCAACAAAACATACTGCGATCTATTTTTTGCTAGCTCTTCTGCCTACAAGAACAAATCACCGGAGAGATTCAAAATGGCATGGTCCCTTTCCCGCACAGTCGGTGGCGGCATCGCTTGTCTCACCGCAGCACTGGCACTTGTGATGCAACCCGCCGCACACGCCGACACGCAAACCTGGCAAAACGTGCAAAAGGCCGGCGTCCTGCGCTGCGGCGCGGCAGTGGCAGCCCCTTACGTGATGCGTGACCCGGCCTCTGGGCAGTACAGCGGCTACTTCGTCGACCTGTGCCGCGACTTCGCCGAGCAGGTGCTGAAGGTAAAAGCGCAGTTCGTCGACACCAGCTGGGACAACCAGGTGGCCGGCCTGCAAAGCGGCAAGTGGGACATGGCCATGGCCCTGAACCAGACCCCGGAACGCGCCCAGGCCGTGGCCTTCTCGGTGCCGGCCACCGACTACCAGATCTCCTTCCTCAGCAACGGGAAAAACCCCAAGTTCAGCAGTGCCGGCAGCAACCTGGCCGACTACGACAAACCCGGGGTGACCATCGCCGTGATCTCCGGCACCGCCGCCGACAAGGCCGTATCGGCCGCCATCACGCGCGCCACGCTGATGCGCCTGCCCGGCTCCGATGAAACCCGCATGGCGCTGATGTCGCGCCGCGCCGATGTGCTGGCCGATGCCAACGACACCAACCACTTGTTCGCCCTGGCCCATAGCTGGGTGAAAGAAGTGTTGCCAGTACCGGCGCTGGCCAGGCAAGGCGTGTCGTTTGCCTTGGCGCGCAGCACCCCGGCCGCCGACCTCGCCCAGCTCGATGCCTACCTCAGCCAGCGCCGCGCCAGCGGTGAGATTGACCAGCTGGTGGACAAGGCCTCGGCCGAGATCATTGCGGGCCAGAAAGCCCAGTAACTCCCGCTGACTTGCCGAGGGTGCCGGCCAAGGGCGCCCTCGCGGAGACGACTGTAATGACCACTCCTCATTTGGTGGCTGCCCAGCCACAGGCTTCGCTCACCCCAAATTCCGCCCTGGGCGGCGATTTCATCCAGCTGCGCGGCGTGCGCAAGGCCTACAGCGAACAGCTGGTGGTGATGGACCAGATGCAACTGGACATGCGCGCCGACGATCGCCTGGTGATCATCGGCCCGTCCGGCAGCGGCAAGAGCTCGCTACTGCGAGTGCTGATGGGCCTTGAAGGTATCCAGGGCGGCAGCATCCAGTTCCAGGGCAAACCGTATATCGACGGCAGCCGCAAACAGGGCAAGCCACTGGACGAAACCCTGCACAAGCAGATTGGCATGGTGTTCCAGCACTACACCCTGTTCCCGCACCTGTCGGTGCTCGGCAACCTGATCCTGGCGCCGGTCAAGGTGCACGGCATGGGCAAGGCCGAGGCCACCGAAAAGGCCCGTGCCTACCTCGCCCGCCTGGGCCTGGAAAGCAAGCTGCACGCCTACCCCAGCCAGTTGTCCGGCGGGCAGAAACAACGCGTGGCGATTGCCCGGGCCCTGATGCTGGAGCCACGCCTGATGCTGTTCGACGAAGTCACCTCGGCGCTCGACCCGGAAATGGTCATCGAAGTGCAGAACGTGATGATGCAACTGGCCGAGCAGAAGATGGCGATGATCATCGTCACCCACGACATGCACTTCGCCCGGCACATCGCCACCCGCGTGGTGTTCTGCGCCAACGGCAAGGTGGTCGAGCAAGGCCACCCCGAACAGATCTTTACCCAGCCTCGGGAAACACGCACACGCGAGTTCCTCGAGAAGGTCGTGCAGTTCGATTGAGGGCGCCGCGATGAACTACCAATTCGACTTCCATTTTCTCAACGGCAGCCTGCCGGCCCTGCTCGACGGGCTGAAGGTGACGCTGGAGCTGGCCCTGGTCTCGAACCTGATCGGCCTTGTCCTCGGCTTCGTGCTGTGCCTGCTGACCCTGAGCCGCTGGTTCTTCATGCGCTGGCCGGCGCAGCTGTTCATCGAGTTTTTCCGCTGCACCCCGGCGCTGCTGCAGATCGTCTGGTTCTTCTACTGCGTGCCGATGCTGTTCGACGTGTTCATCGACCCGATCGCCATGGGCTTCCTGGCGCTGGGGCTGAACCTGACCGCGTTCAACGCCGAGGCCTACCGTGCAGGGGTGCAGGCGGTGCCGCGCGAACACCTGGACGCCTCGGTTGCACTTGGCCTGAAGGGCTGGCAACGCACCCTGTACGTGGTACTGCCACAAGCGCTGCGCAGCGCCCTGCCGGTACTGATCACCAACGGCATCGGCACCCTGCAGCAAAGCGCACTGGTGGCCATCGTCGCCGTCGCCGACCTGATGTACGTGGGCAAGAGCCTGGCCACCGAAGCCTACCGCCCGCTGGAAACCTACACCCTGATCGCGCTGATCTACTTCGCCCTGTCGTTGCCGATCGCGCAGCTGGTGCAGTGGTTCGAACGGCGCCAGGAACTGGCCGCGCAGCGCTGAGGAGAATGTCATGCCACTCGATTTTTCAGTTGTCCTGCACTACTGGCCGGTGCTGCTCAAGGGCCTGGCCCTGACCCTGGCGTTCACCGCAGTGTGTGCCCTGTTGGGCAGCCTGCTGGGCTTCGTGGTCAGCCTGCTGCGCCAGGTAAAGCTGAAGCTGCTGCGCCTGCCACTGACCCTGTACGTGGAGTTCTTTCGCGGCACACCACTGCTGATCCAGCTGTTCTGGGTGTTCTTCTGCTTCCCGGTGGTGTTCGGCCTGGATATCCCGCCGTACGTGTCGGTGCTGATCGCCCTGACCCTGTACATGGGTGCGATCACCAGCGAGACCTTCCGCGGGGCGCTCAAGTCCATTGCCGGCGAACAGCACGACGCCTGCATCGCACTCGGCCTGACTTCACGGGTGAAGGTGCTGTACGTGGTGTTCCCCCAGGCCCTGCTGCGCTCGGTACCGCCGCTGCTGTCGAACGTGGTCAGCCTGTTCAAGGAGAGCGCGCTGATCTCCTCGGTCGGGGTCGCCGACCTGATGTTCGTCGGCCAGAACATTTCCAACAGCACCGCCCGCCCGGTCGAGTTCCTCTCGGCAGTGGCCGTCATCTATTTCCTGGTGGCGTTCCCGCTCACCCGCCTGGTCGGTGTGGTCGAGGGGCGCCTGCTTCGTCGCTACGCCTACTGATACCTTCCCCAAGGAGAGTTACCCGATGAAACTCAACGGCATCCTGCCCGCCCTGGTCACCCCGTTCGACGCCGCTGGCAAAGTCGACCACGACACCCTGGCCGCCATCCTCGAGCACCAGCTGGCAGCCGGTGTGAAAGGCTTCGTGCCGCTGGGCTCGACCGGTGAATACTACGCCCTGGCCAACGACGAACGCCGGCAGATCCTGGCCACCGTCAAGGAAGTGGTCGGCGACCGCGGCACGCTGATTGCCGGCGCCAACGGTTCCTGCACCCGCGAAGTGCTGGAGCAGATCAAACAGACCGTCGACGCCGGCTACACCAACCTGCTGATCGCCCCGCCCTACTACGCGCTGCCGTCCCAGGAGGAGCTGCTGGCCCACTACAACACCATCCTCTCGACCTTCCCCGAGATCAACGTGGTGCTCTACAACTACCCGATCCGCACCAACGTCGAAGTGGGCCTGGACGTGATCGCCGCGCTGCACCAGCACCCGCGGGTGATCGGTATCAAGGAAAGCAGCGGCAACCTGTTGCGCGCTATCGAGATTGGTGAGAAATACAAGGGCATCCAGCTGTCGTGCGGTTCCGACGACCAGGCCCTGGACTTCTACCTGTGGGGCGCCGACAGCTGGATCTGCGGCCCGGCCAACATCTTCCCGGAGAAGGTCGTGGCTTTCCACAACGCGTTCACCGGCGGCGATATCCGTGGTGCCCAGCAGATCATGCGCAGCCTGTTCCCGGCCATGGCCAACCTGGAAAGCGGCAAGTTCGTGCAGAAGGTCAAGTACGGCACCGAGCTGGCCGGCTTCAAGGTCGGCCCGGCGCGTGCGCCACTGCTGCCGCTGACCGAGGACGAGAAGGCCGAGTTCCGCAAGGTGTTCGAGACCTCTCAGGCCTGATGCTTTCCCTTTGTAGGAGCAGCCTTGCGCTGCGAAGAGGCCAGTCCAGGCACTACAGCTCTACTGGGCATACCGGCCTCTTCGCAGCGCAAGGCTGCTCCTACAAGGACCTCACACACCCTTTAGAGCATGTGATCCATGAACAACCCGCACCCCTTACCGCAACAGGCTGTAGTCATCGGCGGCGGCATTGTCGGCGTGTGCTGCGCGCTGTACCTGCAGCGCGACGGCCACCGGGTCACCCTGATCGATCCCGCCGCCCCCGGCGACAGCACCGCCAAATGGAGCTGCGGGCAGATGGCGGTCAGCGAAGTCATCCCGCTGTCCAAGCCTGGCATCCTGATGAAAATCCCCGGCTGGCTGCTCGACCAGAAAGGCCCGCTGGCCCTGCGCCCCAGCGCCCTGCCCGGCATCCTGCCGTGGTTCATGCGCTTCCTCGCCTGCGCCCGGCCATCAAAAATCAACGAAATCGCCCAGGACATGGCGCGCCTGACCCAGCATGTGTACGAAGACTATGCACCGCTGCTGGACGCCTGCCCCGACAAGACCCTGCTCGGCGACCGTCCCATCCTGGAAGTGTTCGACTCCCCGGCCGGCCTGGAACACGAGCGCCCACACCTGGAATTGCGCAAGCAATTGGGCTTCCGCTCCGAAGAGCTGAACGGTGGGCAGATCAGCGACCTGGAACCGGCCCTGGCCGGCAAGTTCCAGCATGGCCTGATGTTCCCCGACTGGCGCGCGGTGAACGACACCGAAGGCTTCATCGCCGCCCTCACCGAAAGCTTCATTGCCCAGGGTGGCGTGCGCGTGCGCCAGCGAGTGGTGAAGATCGATGAACTGCACGACAAGGCCACCGGCGTCACCCTGCAAGACGGCACACGCGTGCCTGCCGACCTGCTGGTAGTCGCTGCCGGCACCGGTGCCCGCGCCTTCTTCGACTCGCTCGGCGTACACATCCCGTTGGCAGGCATCGCCGGCTACCAGGCAGTGCTGCCGCAGCCAGGCGTGGAAATCCGCCACTCGGTGATCTACGCCGATGGCGGTTTCTGCTTCGCCCCGATGACCCGCGGCCTGCAGATCGGCGGCACCATCGAGTTCGCCGGCGCCAATGCCGAACCCAATTTCAAGCGTGCCGAAATCATCATGGAAAAGGCCCGCCGCGTACTGCCGCAACTGAACATCCAAGGCATGGAGTTCGGTGTCGGCTATCGGCCATTCCTGCCCGACACCAAACCCGTGATCGACCGTTCGCCGCGCCTGAAAAACGCCATCCTCGCGTTTGGTCATGGTCAGCTCGGGCTCACGCTTGGCGCCACCACTGGCCGCCTGGTGAGTGACCTCGCCGCTCAACGCAGCCCCAGTCAAAATCTTTCTGCATTCAGTGCCCGACGCTTTGCCGTCCTTGGAGGAAACGCATGAACCGCTACGATCAGTTCTACATCAATGGCCAGTGGGTCAGCCCGATCAAGGGCGGCAGCTTCAATTCGTATGACCCAAGCGATGAAAGCCTGATCGCAAGCGTTGCCTGCGGCACTGCCGAGGACGTGGATGTGGCGGTGAAAGCCGCCCGCGACGCCTTCGACAATGGCCCGTGGCCGCGCCTGAGTGGCGCCGAGCGTGGCGCTTACCTGCGCAAGATCGCCGACGGCATCCGCGCCCGCCAGGAAGCATTGGCCGAACTGGAAGTGCGCGACAACGGCAAGCCGTTCCCCGAAGCCATGTGGGACATTGGCGACACCGCCGGCTGCTTCGACTTCTACGCCAACCTGGCCGAAGAGCTGGATGCCCGACGCGAACAACCGGTGACCTTGGCCGACGACCGCTTCAGCTCGCTGGCACGCAAGGAGCCGATCGGCGTTGCCGGTGCCATCGTGCCGTGGAACTTCCCGATGCTGATGGCTTCGTGGAAGATCGCCCCGGCCCTGGCCGCCGGTTGCAGCATCATCCTCAAACCGGCCGAGCAAACCTCGCTGACAGCGCTGGAGCTGGCGCGCATTGCCGATGAAGCCGGCCTGCCGGCCGGCGTGCTGAACATTGTCACCGGCCCGGGCTCCACGGTCGGCGCGGCAATTACCGCGCACCCTGGCGTCGACAAGCTGGCCTTCACCGGCAGCGTGCCGGTGGGCAGCCGCATCATGCAAGCGGCCGCCCAGGACATCAAGAACGTCACCCTGGAGCTGGGCGGCAAGTCGCCGTTCGTGATCTTTGCCGACAGCGATATCGAACAGGCCGTCGAGTGGATCATGTTCGGCATTTTCTGGAACAAGGGCGAAGTCTGCTCTGCCACCTCCCGCGTGCTGGTCGAACGCGCCGCCTACGAACCGCTTTTGGCACGCCTGGCGCAAGAGACGCGCAAGATCAAGATCGGCAACGGCATGGAAGCAGGCGTGCTGCTAGGCCCGCTGGTCAACCGCAGCCAGTACGAAGGTACCCTGCAAGCCATTGCCCGCGGCCTGGAGGAAGGCGCGCGGCTGGTATGCGGCGGCGAACGCCCGGCGCACCTGGACAAAGGCTTCTACCTGCAACCTACGGTGTTCGCCGATGTGCCGGAAGACAGCTGGGTGTGGAACGAGGAAATCTTCGGGCCGGTGGTGTGCATCCGCCCGTTCGACAGCGAGGACGAAGCGGTAAGATCGGCCAACAACTCGCGCTTCGGCCTGGGTGCCGCCGTCATGTCCAAGGACCTGCAGCGTTGCGAGCGCGTGGCACGCAAGTTCCGGGCGGGCATCGTCTGGATCAACTGCTCGCAGCCAACCTTCACCGAAGCACCGTGGGGCGGTTACAAACAGAGCGGCATTGGCCGCGAACTGGGCGAATGGGGCCTGAACAACTACCTGGAAACCAAGCAGATCACCCGCTACGACAGCGAGCAGCCTTGGGGCTGGTACATCAAGTGAGGTAACACCATGCGTTGGAAACAGACTCTGCAGTTGGCCGAAGTGCACTGCGAAGGTGAAATCGGCAAGGTCATCACCGGCGGCGTGCTGGGCATCCCCGGCGCCACCCTGCTGGACAAGATGAACTACATCAACGAGGTGGACGACAGCCTGCGCCGCCTGGTGACGCTGGAGCCGCGCGGCTGCCTGCAGATGTCGGTCAACCTGCTGCTGCCGCCGACCCGGCCGGAGGCCCACGCGGGCTTTATCGTACTGCAGGCCGACAAGGCCCACCCCATGTCTGGCAGCAACTGCATCTGCGTGGTCACCGCCCTGCTGGAGCTGGGCATGCTGCCGATGCAGGAACCACAAACCACCGTGGTGCTGGATACCCCGGCCGGCCTGGTCACCGCCCGTGCCCAGTGCGCGGACGGCCGCTGCCTGAGCGTGTCGCTGGACATGGTGCCCGCCTTCGTCGAGCACCTGGACCTGGCCATCGAGACCGAGCAGTTCGGCACCCTCAAGGTTGATGTGGCGTTTGGCGGCGTGTACTACGCCCTGATCGACGTGGAACAGACCGGCCTGTCGATCGCCCCGGAACATGCCCGCGTCCTGGCCGATGCCGGCGTGGCCCTGAAAGACGTGATCAACCGCCAGCTGAACATCCAGCACCCGCTGCTGCCGTCAGTCAACGAAGTGGCTTACGTGATGTTCCGCAACCGCCTGGACTATCGCACCTATCAGACCTGCACCACCCTGCCGCCGGGGCGGGTCGACCGCTCGCCGTGTGGCACCGGCAGTTCGGCTAACCTGGCCACCTTGGCGGCACGCGGGTTGGTTCAGGCCGGTGACCAGCTGGTGTCGCGCTCGACCATTGGCGGGCAGTTCCAGGTCGAGTTGCTCGGCCACAGCGAAGTCGGCGGGCGGCCGGCAGTGCTGCCACGGGTGACCGGGCGGGCCTGGCTGTATGGCTTGCAACAGCTGGGCGTGGACCCGGATGACCCCCTGGCTGCCGGGTTCATGCTGAGCGACACCTGGGGGGCCGGTATTTCCTGACCGCTAAAGGCTTGCGCAAAACCTGGGGCTTGCGCAAATCCCTGTAGGAGCGGCTTTAGCCGCGAACACCGGCGCAGCCGGTGCCATGCACCGCGTGGGGTTCTTCGCGGGCAAGCCCGCTCCTACACAGGGCCCAGTCAACCCGGGATGATAATTACAAGGGCCCGCCTGTATGATACGGGCGAGCCCAACCGAGACCTGATGATGGCCAAAGATACCGACACCGAAGGCGCACCACGACGCCATAGCGGCCGCTACATATACGAAGAACTGCGCAAACAGATCCTCACCCTCAAGCTCAAGCCCGGGGTGCAGCTGGACGAAGTGTCGCTGGCCGCGCAGTTTGGCTTGTCGCGCTCGCCGGTACGCGATGCCCTCGCCCGCCTGATCACCGAAGGCCTGGTGGTGATCCTGCCGAACCGCACCACACTGGTGACGCCGTTCGAGATCGAGGAATTCCCCAACTACATTTCCGCCCTGGACCTGATCCAGCGCGCCGTCACCCGCCTGGCCGCCACCCAGCACCGCGAAGAAGACCTGGCAGCCATCCGCAAGGCCGACGCCGCCTACCTCAAGGCCGTGACCAGCGGTGACTTCCAGGCCATGTCCGAACTGAACAAGGCCTTCCACATGGCCATTGCCCACGCCGGGCGCAACCCCTATTTCATCAACTACTACGAACGCCTGCTAGGCGAAGGCCAGCGCTTGCTGCACCTGCACTTCGACCACGTGGTCAGCTCGGCCAGCGCCACCCGCCTGGGCCGCGACCACGATGAAATCATTGAAGCCATTGCCGCCCGCGACGCCGACGCCGCCGAAGCCGCCGCACACGAACACACCATGCTGTTCCAGCGCCGCTTCCTCGACTACATGCAGCAGAACCTGACAGCGCGCATGTCCATCGCCTGACCCGCAAAGCGCCCTGACCCACGTTGCCGGGACTGATCACTTCAGTCCTGTTGACACTCGCACACCTACTCACTATGTTGCATGCAACCCTGCACACAATAAAAAAGGAGTCATCGATGAACAGGTTCGAGAACAAAGTGGCAATCGTGACCGGTGGTGCGGGAGGCATTGGCGCAGCCATTGCCAGCCGGCTGGCCAGCGAAGGCGCAACAGTGGTGGTGAGTGACGTCAACCTGGACGCGGCGCAGGCCGTTGCGCTGGCCATTGCCGAGGCCGGTGGCCAGGCATTGGCCATGGCTGCCGACATTGCTTCGGGCGAGGCCTGCCGCAGCCTGGTGCAGGCAGTTGCCAGCGAATTCGGGCGCATCGACGTGCTGGTCAACAATGCCGGCATCAACCGCCGCGGCAACCTGCTGGCGCTTAGCGAAGAGGACTGGCACAGCAGCTTTGCGGTCAACCTGGACGCCATGTTCCACCTGTGCCGGGCCGTGTTGCCGGGCATGATCGAAGCCGGTGGTGGCGCTATCGTCAACACTGCCTCGCAGTGGGGCCTGTACCCGGCGCCTGGGCACATTGCCTATAACGTGACCAAGGCAGCGGTGGCCTCGTTTACGCAGAACCTGGCGCGTGACTATGCGCCGCAGAAGATTCGCGTGAATGCGGTGTGCCCGGGCGAGATCCACACGCCGATGCTCGAGGCGGGCGTGTTGCGCTCCGGCCGCACCATTGCCGACCTGGACCGCATGGTGCCGTTCGGGCGTATTGGCAAACCGGAAGAGGTGGCGGCGCTGGTGGCGTTCCTGGCGTCGGATGAAGCGGCGTTCATGTGTGGGTCGCTGGTGGAGATTACCGGGGCGCAGGCGGTGGCCTGACACATGTTGGGGGCGCTGTGCGCCCCTATCGCGACGCAAGGCCGCTCCTACAAGGGGACCGCGTATTCCTGCCGTTATGCGGTCCCTTGTAGGAGCGGCCTTGTGTCGCGATGGGCTGCAAAGCAGCCCCAAACTCTCCCCGCAACCACCCTACCTGAACTGATACTCCAACCCCGCCCCCGCATACCACGAACGCCCAGGCGCCGCCTCGTAGTATCGCCCGTTGCTATCCCCGACAATCACCGAGCCCACATACTGCCGGTCAAGCAGGTTGTCCAGGCGCACCAGCTGGTGGAACGTCCACGCCCCGACATGCTGTTCAAAGCGCGTACGCCAGTTGAACACGGCATACGCCGGTGCCGCCTTGGCGTCGTTGCTGTCGTCTACATACACCTTGCTGCGGTACTGCCCTTCAACCCCCATGCTGACCGACGCAACAGGCTTCCACACCAGCTCGCCATACAGGTTGTCCAGTGGAACACCTGGCAACCGGTTGCCACTTTCGATGGCCTGGCTGACATCTTCGGCGTAACGCGCATCGGTGCGGGTGTATACCACGGTGGTCTGCCACTGCTCGCTCAAGTCACTCTGCAGGCTCGCCTCGAAGCCACGCCGTACCGTGCGTCCGGCATTGCGATAGCTGGTGCGGCCACCGCTGGCGCTGGCAACGACAATTTCATCATCTGTCTGAATCTCGTACACCGCCGCATTCAACCGCGTGCGCTCGTTCAGCCGATACTTCACACCCATTTCATACTGCATGCTGGTGGCAGGCTTGAGCCCGAAGTTGAAGCTTTCGACTTCGCCCGCTGCGTAGGCCATTTCTGCCTGGGTGGGGGTTTCGAAGCCTTTGCCAACGCTCACATAGCCACGCAGGTTCGGGGTGAAGGCGTACATCACCTACTGGCGGGCAGCGTCAGCACCTCCGGCCTTGCAGCCACCGATACGCCTGCTACCGTGCTCATCGAGCCGTTGGTGGTCACCGGCGCCTATGCGCCGACCAGTGAGTGGGGGCATTCGAAGCTTCCTCAAACCCGGCCGCGACCTCACGAGCCCGTCCGGGGGTAACGCCACCGTGCAAAGGCACGGTTCAACGCAAAAAATGAATTCAAATCGCCAGTGGCGACACTGCATCAGATCCTGTTGATGTAGCAGTGCCCCTGGGTACTGACCACCGACAGGCGTTTTTCAATCGCCCGGCCCTGGTAATCCAGGGCGGTGCGCACGATCTGCAACAGCGGCGCACCGGTTGCGATACCCAGCGCCTGGGCCTGGCTGGCATCGGCGCTGATGGCAAAAATCCGCTCATCGGCATGCGCCACCGTCGCACCAAAGCGCTGCTGATACAGCCGGTACAGGGTGTTGGGCAACACCTCGGGCTGCCGCTCCAGCCCGATGAAGCGGTCGGCACACAGGATGATGTCCTCGTAGATGACCGGCTTGCCGTCCAGCTCGCGGGTACGCGAAATGTGGATCACCTTGCCGCCTGGCGCCAACCCCAGCTCCTGCACTTCCTGCGCCGTGGCCTTGCGCACCTTGCGCCCCAGCACTATCGACACCGGCAGGCAGCGCTCGCCGTCCGGGCGGCAAATGTTGAAGAAGCGGAACAAGGCATGGTCGCCGTCGTGGGTGGCGACCGAGGTGCCCTTGCCCTGCTGGCGCACCACCACGTTCTCGGCCACCAGCTCATTAAGCGCCTTGCGCAGGGTGCCGACGCTGACCTGATAAGTGCTCGCCAGTGCCGCCTCGCTGGGAATGAACGTGCCAGGCGACCACTCCCCCGAGTTGATGCGTTCCATCAGCAAGTCTTTGATCTGCATGTACAGCGGCTGGAAGGTCGGGGCCTTCTGCGGGTTTTGCAGGGCTTCGTTCATGGTTGTCGGTCACCGCGGATTCGTGTTGCCCAAGTATAACCCGGACGCGAAAAAAAACATCGCACCTTGACTATCCTATAACTCATGTCCTATACATGACTTACGGCATATGAATGACCGTCACAGGAGAACAACAATGAGCATTGATTTTGTCGTCCACGATGCCGACGACGCCGTCGGCGTCGTAGTAGTCGAAGGCGTGCAGGCGGGCCAGAAGTTGACAGGCTGGGTCATGGACCAGGACCAGACCCTGGAATTCGTGGTGCGTGACGCCATCCCGATCGGCCACAAGCTGGCCATCCGTGACCTGCAGGAAGGGGACACGGTGATCAAGTACGGCGTCGACATCGGCCGGGTAATCAAACCCATCCGTGAAGGCGAGCACCTGCACGTCCACAATGTCAAAACCAAGAGGTGGTAAGCATGCAACTCAATGGGCGCACTTTCCTGGGCTACCGCCGCGACAATGGCCGTGTGGGCATTCGCAACCACGTGATCATCCTGCCGGTGGACGACATCTCCAATGCGGCCGCCGAAGCGGTGGCCAACAACATCAAGGGCACCCTCGGGCTGCCGCACCCGTATGGCCGGCTGCAGTTCGGCGAGGACCTTGAACTGCACTTCCGCACCCTGATCGGCACTGGCTGCAACCCCAACGTGGCGGCGGTGGTGGTAATCGGCATCGAACCGGGCTGGACCCGCCGCGTGGTCGAAGGCATCCGCGCCAGCGGCAAGCCGGCCGAAGGCTTCTGGATTGAACAGAACGGCGACCACAACACCATCTGCGCTGCCTCGCGCAAGGCGCGCGAATTCGTACAGTACGCCACCGAGTTGCGCCGCGAAGAATGCGACATCAGCGAGCTGTGGGTGTCGACCAAGTGCGGCGAGTCCGACACCACGTCCGGCTGCGGCGCCAACCCGACCGTGGGCAACGCCTTCGACAAGCTGTATGCGCAAGGCTGCACGCTGGTGTTCGGTGAAACCTCAGAGCTGACCGGCGGCGAGCACCTGGTGGCCGAGCGCTGCAGCACCCCGGCAGTGCGCGAGCGGTTCCAGTTCATGTTCGACCGCTACAGCGCCATGATCGACCGCTGGAAAACCAGTGACCTGTCCGAGTCGCAGCCAACCAAGGGCAACATCGAAGGCGGGCTGACCACCATCGAGGAAAAGGCCCTGGGCAACATCCAGAAGATCGGTCGCAAATGCCGGGTAGATGGGGTGCTGGACAAGGCCGAGGCGCCCACCGGGCCGGGCTTGTGGTTCATGGACTCGTCATCCGCTGCCGCTGAAATGGTCACCCTGTGTGCAGCGTCCGGGTATGTGGCGCACTTCTTCCCCACTGGCCAGGGCAACGTCATCGGCAACCCGATCCTGCCGGTGATCAAGATCTGCGCCAACCCGCGCACGTTCCGCACCATGGGTGAACACATCGACGTGGACGTGTCCGGCCTGCTGCGGCGCGAAATCAACATGGATGATGCTGGCGACCGCTTGCTCGACATGCTGATGCGCACCGCCAACGGCCGCTACACTGCCGCCGAAGCGCTGGGGCATCGCGAATTCGTGCTGACCCGACTGTTCGAAAGCGCCTGACCTGCCGCGCCGTTGCTCACCCTGGGCAACGGCGCTTTTTCCTGCCTGCGTTCAAGAAGTACGTCTCACAACAACCATAAATGGAGACCTTCATGAAACCGCTCTGCCCTGCTCCCGCACCCCATCCGGTGTTTCTCCCCAAGCCCCTGCAGCCACGACGACCGTCCTGACCGCCCCCGTGTCACGCCTACGAACCGAACCTGCTCCCCTACCCTGATCAGCGTGATTGGCGTGGGGTATCCGCTTATGGAGAAACAGCCGTGAAAATCCTCAAGAACCTGTATGTCCAGGTGGTCATCGGCCTGATCGCCGGCATTGCCCTCGGCTACTGCTGGCCCGCCCTCGGGGTGGAGATGAAGCCCTTGGGCGATACCTTCATCCGCCTGATCAAGATGCTCATCACCCTGGTGATCTTCTGCACCGTTGCCATCGGTATCGCCCGCATGGAAAGCCTCAAGGAACTGGGCAAGGTCGGCTTCAAGACCTTCATGTACTTCGAGATCGTGACCACCCTGGCACTGCTGCTGGGCATGGTCATCGCCAACCTGGTACAGCCCGGTGCCGGCATGAACATCGACCCGGCCAGCCTCGACGGCGGCGCCATGTCGCAGTACCTGGACCAGGTGCATGCCCAGGAATCGTCCAGCCTGCTGACCCAGTTGATTCCCAACTCGGTGGTCGGCGCCTTTGCCAGCGGTAACCTGCTGCAGGTGCTGTTGTTCTCGGTGCTGTTTGGTGTGGCGCTGTCCGGCATGTCCAGGCGCAGCCGCCTGGCCGCGCGGGTGATCGAGCAGTTTGGTGAAACGCTGATGCGCATCGTCGGCATGATCATGTGGCTGGCACCGATCGGCGCCTTCGGCGCCATGGCCTTTACCATCGGCAAGTACGGCATTGGTGCCCTGCAGCAGATGGGCTTGCTGATCGTCTGCCTGTACGTCACCAGCCTGCTGTTCATCGGCATTGTCCTCGGCTCGATCAGTTTTGCCTGCGGGGTGAACATCTGGTCGTTGATCAAGTATTTCCGCGAGGAGTTGCTGATTGTGCTGGGCACGTCCACCACCGAGTCGGTGCTGCCGCGGTTGATGCAGAAAATGGAGCGATTGGGTTGCGACAAGTCGGTGATCGGCCTGGTGTTGCCAACCGGCTACTCGTTCAACCTCGACGGCGCGGCCATCTACCTGACCATGTCCTCGCTGTTTCTCGCCCAGGCATTGAACATCGACTTGTCGTGGGGCCAGCAACTGAGCCTGCTGGTGATTCTGCTGATCACCTCCAAGGGTGGCGCCGGGGTTGCCGGTGCGGCGCTGATTGTGCTGACTGCAACGCTGGCCAGCCATGACATCATCCCGGTGGCGGCGATCACCCTGATCCTTGGCATCGACCGTATTCTCAACGAGGTGCGCGCACTGACCAACATGATGGGCAACGTGGTCGGCACCCTGGCCATTGCCCGCTGGGAGGGCAAGCTTGACCTGGCCCAGGCCCGCGCCGAGCTGGCCGCCCCTGGCCGCTTGCCGACGCTTGAGCAGGCGCCGCTGAACCTGTCGCAGAAAAAATCCTGAAGCCTTTTGCAAGGAGCCACCCGATGACTGTGCAAATCAGCGTGCGTCATGCACATGAGCTGGCCATGCAGGCGCTGCGTACTGCCGGCATGCCGCAAACCACCGCACTCAGTTGCGCGCAGGCCCTGGTGCAGGCCGAGTGCGAAGGCCTGCCCTCCCATGGCCTGTCGCGCTTGCCGTTCTACCTCGAGCAGATGAGCACCGGCAAAGTCAACGCCACGGCGGTGCCCGATGTGCAGGTCGACGGCGCGCTGGTGCGGGTCGACGCTCACCATGGCCTGGCGTTCGCGGCGATCGATGCCGGCCTCGGCCCGGCCATGGCCACGGCACGCCGGCTGGGCATCGCGGCGCTGGCGATCGGCCACTCGCACCATTTCGGCGTTGCCGGGCAACCGGTTGAGCGGGCGGCACGCGAGGGCTTGCTGGCATTGGCCCTGAGCAATGCGCCAGCGGCGATGGCGCCCTGGGGTGGGCACACCCCGCTGTTCGGCACCAACCCCATCGCCTTCGCCTCACCACGGCTGAATGGCGACCCAGTGGTCATCGACCTGTCGCTGTCCAAGGTCGCCCGCGGCAAGGTGATGCTGGCCAAACAGGCCGGCTCGACGATCCCGCCTGGCTGGGCGATCGATCGGACCGGTAATGACACCACCGACCCAACAGCGGCATTGGCGGGCAGCATGGTACCGATGGGCGATGCCAAGGGTGCCGCGCTGGCGTTGATGGTCGAGTTGCTGACAGCGGGCCTCACCGGTAGCCATTTCGGTTTCCAGGCCAGTTCGTTCTTCGATGCCCAGGGGGATGCACCGGGGGTGGCGCACTTGCTGTTGCTGATCGACCCACAGCGTTTCGCGACGGGGTATCTGGCGCATGTCGAGGCGTTGTTCGCGGCGATGCTGGAGCAACCGGGCGTGCGTTTGCCGGGGCAACGGCGGATACGTGAACGGCAGGTGCGCAGTGCGCTCATCGAAGTACCGCAGGGGTTGCTGGACAAGCTGCAGAGCTGCGTTTGAGCTGAACATCCTGGGGGCGCTTTGCGCCCCTTGTGCCGCGAAAGGGATGCACAGCAGCCCCAGGATCGCTCAGGCAAAAAAAGCAAACATCAGGCATCCGGCAACAACACCAGCTTGCCAGCCGCCGTGCGCTGTTCATGCAGATCACTGAACGCCCGCGCGCCCTCGCTCATCCCCCGCGTCTCGACCCAACCCAGCTCACCAAACGCCCCCTCCTCCAGCGCCCGCACCGTGGCATGCATGTCGGCCATGCTGTAGGTGTAGGTCCCCAGCAACGAAACCTCCGCCAGGGTCAGCTTGCGCATGTCGATCTCGCTGGCCCAGTCCTGCAAGCCAATGTGCATGATCACCCCGCCCGGCTTGACCGCTTCCAGCGCAGCATCACGGGTGGCCTTCGCCCCCACCGCATCGATGACGTAGTCGAAGGCATTGGCCGCAGCACAGGTTTCCAGCGGGTTGAATGCTTCACAGCCTGCATGCAGGCGGGCCGACTCCCGGCGCAGCGGGTTGACCTCGGCCATGCTCACCCGCCGGCAGCCATAGCTGCGCAGCAGCAAGGCCGCCAACAGCCCTACCGCGCCGCCGCCAATCACCAGGGTGCGCAACTCCGGCAAGGGCCGAGCCAACACACGCATGGACAAGTTGATGGCATGCAGCGCGGTAGCCGCAGGCTCGGTAATCGCCGCCTCGACCATCGACAGGCTTTCAGGAATGGGGATAACCGACGCGGCAGGTATCGCCAGATACTCGGCAAACGCTCCCGGTCGGCTCATGCCGATCATGCTGCGGTTGGCGCAAAGGTTATCGCGCCCGCTGCGGCAATACTCACAATCGCCGCAGGTTATCAACGGGTTTACCGTTACCCGCTGGCCTGCCTGCAGCCGCGGGGCGGCACTCTCCACCACCACGCCCGCCAGTTCGTGGCCCAGTACCAGGCCCGGCTGGCGGCGCGGGTCGTGACCGTGGAAAGCATGCAGGTCCGAACCACAGATACCGGCAGCTGCCACCTTGATGATCACCTCCCCGCTCTGTAGCTCGGGGTAAGGCCGCTCCTGCAACTGCATCTGCAGGGGTTGCGTATAGACAAGCGCTTTCATGGCATCTCCTTTGTTGTTGTGCTCGCAGCAGCGCCTCAACGCGCCGTGGCGGGTGCAAAAGCGGGCTCGGCCATGCCCACGGCCTGGTGCCGGCCAATCCAGCGGGCGCACCAGGCACTGAGCAGGCCGATACCCAGCACATAGCTGCACAGCAACCAAGGGTTGCCGGCGTTCAGACCGGTCAGCAGCGCAGCGATGATCGGCGTCATGCCCCCAGCGAACACCCCCGCCACCTGGTACACGAACGAGATGCCGGTGTAGCGCACCGAGGCGTCGAAGCATTCGGAAAACAGCGACGACATGGTGCCGAACACGGCGGCATGGAAAATCCCGAAGGGAATGATGATCGCCAGCCAGACCAGCGCCAGCTGCCCCGGGAAGCTGTGCATCACCCAGAACGCCGGGAACACCGACAGCGCCGACAGCAGCGCCCCGCAGCCATACACGCGGGCCTTGCCGACACGGTCAGCCACATGGCCCCAGAACGGAATGAAGCAACTCATCAGCAAGGCGCTGAGCATGATCCCGACCAGTGCACTGGTGCGCGGCAGGTTCAGCGATTGCGTGAGGTAATTCAGCGAATAGACACCGAACACGTTGAAGAACACCCCATCGATCATCCGCGCGCCCATGCAGGCGAAGATCATCCGCGGGTAGCGGCGCAGCATGAGCACGATCGGCAGCGCCTGGCGTGCCTGCCCAGCGGCCTTGGGCTGCGCCTGCTTGAAGTCCTGGGTTTCGCTGACGTGGGTGCGGATGTAGCTGCCCAGCAGCACGAACACGCCACTTAGCAGGAAAGCGCAGCGCCAGCCCCAGCTCATGAACTGCTCGTCGGTCAGCAACCAGGACAGCAGGCCGATCACCCCCGAGGCACTCACCAGGCCCAGCGACATGCCAATCTGCGGCAGGCTGGCGTAGAAGCCACGGCGTGCAGGCGGTGCCGATTCGTAAGTTATCAGCACCGAACCGCCCCACTCACCACCCAGGCCAATGCCTTGGAAGATACGGCAGGCCAGCAGCAGGATCGGCGCCATCACGCCGATCTGTTCGTAGGTCGGGATCAGGCCGATGACCACTGTCGCCCCGCCCATCAGGGCCAGGGTGATGATCAACATCTTCTTGCGGCCCAGGGTGTCGCCGAAATGGCCGAAGACGATGCCGCCAACCGGTCTCGCGATAAAACCGACGGCGAACACGCCATAGGACAGCAACACCGAGATCAACGGATCGTCGGCGGGAAAGTACAGTTTGTTCAACACCAGGCCGGCAACGACGCCGTAGAGGAAGAAGTCATACCATTCGATTACCGAGCCAAGCACGCTGGAAATCGTGGCGCGACGCAGGTTGGATGAGGCAGGCGCAGTGGAAGTCATTGTTGTTATCTCCACGGTCGAACCGGTTGTGGCCGCCCACTGGACGGGCCGGGTTAGTTGGCGGTGTAGCCGCCATCGACCATCAACGTCTGGCCGGTGACATAGCTGCTGGCATTGCTGGCAAAGAACAACGTGGCACCCGTCAGGTCTTCAAGCTGGCCGTTGCGCCCTATGCAGGTGCGCTCGGCATGACGCTTGGCCAACCCCTGGTCGGCAAACACCTGGGCGGTTAGCGCAGTGGGAAAGAAGCCAGGGCCGATGGCATTGCAGGTGATGCCGTGGCGCGACCAGCGCTGGGCAATCGCCCGGGTCAGCTGGACGATGCCGCCCTTGCCGGCACCATACGGCGCGCTGTCGGCAAAGGCCCGGCTGGACTGCAACGAGGCGATGTTGATGATGCGCCCCCAACCGGCCTCGGCCATGCCCGGGGCCAACGCCTGTACCAGGAAGAATGGCGCTTTCAAATGCAGCGCCAGTTGCTCATCCCAGGTTTGCGGGCTGACCTGCTCGAACGGCTCGCGGCGGTTGACGCCCGCGGCATTGACCAGGATGTCCACCGTACCGAGCGCCCGCGCCGCCGCCTGCAAGCTGTCAACGCAGGTCAGGTCACAGCAGCGGTAGCTCGCCTCGATGTCCCGCTGTTGCAGGTGCGTGACCTGTTGCTGCAAGGCCGCTTCGCCCCGCGCCATCAACACCACGCGTGCGCCTGCGGCGCCTAGCGCTTCGGCCATCAGTGCGCCAATACCGCTGCCACCCCCCGTCACCAGCGCGGTGCGGCCGTGCAAGTCAAACAGTGTTGCCGGGTTCATGAAACACTCCTGTCGCCCGGGCCAACGCCGGGGCGGGTATGGGTGAAGGGCAAGCCCGATGACGTCAGCGGGTCACAGGCTCACCGCGATCGAAACGCTCGTCGGGGAAGTACTTGGCCAGGCGGTCATCTGCCGTGCGGGCGTGCGCCTCCATGCCCTCCAGGCGCGAGATGCGCGCGGTCACCTGGCCGATCTGGCGCACCGCCTCGCGTGGCATGCGTTGCCAGGTCAGGGTCTTGAGGAACTTGTGCACTGACAGCCCTCCAGAGTAGCGGGCCGCGCCCTTGGTCGGCAGCACGTGGTTCGGCCCGCTGCATTTGTCGCCGAAGGCCACGGTGGTTTCTTCACCGAGGAACAGCGAGCCGTAGCAGGTCAGGTTGTCCAGCCACCAACCGAGGTCGTGCGCATGCACTTCCAGGTGCTCGCTGGCATAGCGATCGGACACTTCCACCACTTCCTCGCGGCTGTCACATACAATCACTTCGCCATAGTCGCGCCAGGCGCAGAAGGCGGCATCGCGGGCTACCGGCGGCAGTGCATCGATCAGTTGCGGAATTTTGGCCATCACCGCCTGGGCCAGGCTGCGCGAGGTGGTAAACAGCCAGGCCGGCGACTCGTGGCCGTGCTCGGCCTGGCCCACCAGGTCACTGGCGACAATGGCGGCATCGGCGCTGTCATCGGCGATGACCGCCACCTCCGACGGCCCGGCGAACACATCGATGCCCACCTTGCCGAACAAGCTGCGCTTGGCCTCGGCAACGAACTTGTTGCCCGGCCCGACCACTACATCGGCCGGTTTGCCGCTGAACAGGCCGTAGGCCATGGTGGCGATGGCCTGCACCCCGCCAAGGGTCATGATCACGTCGGCACCAGCCGACTTGAAGGCATACAACACATACGGGTGGATGCTCTCGCCGAGAAACGGGCTGGAGCACGCCAGGATGGTCTTGACCCCGGCCGCCTTGGCTGTGGCCACGCCCATGTACGCCGACGCAATATGCGCATAACGCCCGGCCGGTGCGTAACAGCCAACCACATTTACCGGCACCACCCGCTGGCCGGCAATCACGCCTGACGGCAGCGTCACCTCCAGGTCTTCGATCGAGCGGCGCTGGGCGCAGGCAAATTCATACACCTGGCGCGCGGCAAAATCGATGTCGTCACGCACCCGCTTGGGCACCTGCGCGGTACGCCGATCGATCTCGGCGTCGCTGAGCACGATATCGCCCTGCCACTTGTCCAGCGTGCGTGCATAGTCGCGCACGGCGTCTTCGCCGCGGCGCTGGATATCGTCGAGCATGTCGGTTACCACGCGCTGTGCTTCGGCGGTGTTGTCATCGGCGGTTTTGCTGGCCTGCTTGAGGTAAGTGATGGTCATGGCGTCTCCGGCAAGGTTTCATGCAAAGAAATGAAAGCGCTTTCATTCAAAGTAGCCGCCGTCGGAAGCAGGTCAAGAAAGCTGGGAAAAAAGTGCCGAATGGTTATATTGTCAGGTACCGCTCCGATGCCAGACCGCCATGACTTCACGCCCACGCCTGCACGATGTAGCCGCCCTGGCCGGGGTTTCCCCCGCCACGGTATCCCGTGCGTTGTCCAACCCGCAGTTGGTGCGCGCCGACACCCGGGAGAAAATCCAGCACGCCATCGAACGCCTCGGCTACCTGCCCGACGGCTCGGCCCGGGCACTGGCCTCGGGGCGTGCGCGCACCATCGGTGCAATCATGCCAACACTCGACAACGCAATTTTCGCCCGCGCCGTGCAAGGCCTGCAGACCACGCTGGCCAACCAGGGCTACCAGCTGCTACTGGCCACCCACGAGTACAACCCCAGCGCCGAACTGGAACTGGTGCGCGCGCTGCTTGGCCAGGCCATCGATGGCCTGGTGCTGGTGGGCGCCGATCATTCGCCGCAAGTCTGGGAGATGGTACGGTCACATGATGTGCGGCTGCTGGTGACCTGGGCCAGCCACCCTGGCCAACCGTCACTGGGGTTCGACAACTACCGCATCGGCCAGTTGGCCGCCGAACACCTGCTGCGCCTGGGGCATCGGCGCATGGGCGTGATCTCTGGCTTCTTCCGCCATAATGACCGGGCTCGGGCGCGCCTGGCCGGCTTTCGCGAAACCCTGGCCAGCGCCGGTTGCACGCTGCCGGACGGCAACATCGTCGAGCAACCGTTCGGCTTCGAGGGTGGCCGGGCCGGGCTCAACCAGTTGCTGCGGTTGAACGAACGGCCGACAGCAGTGTTCTGCGGTAATGATGTGCTCAGCGTGGGCTGCCTGTTCGAAGCCCAGGCGCTGGGCTTGAACGTGCCGGCCGAACTGTCCATCGTCGGCTGCGACAACCTGCCCCTCACCGCCCAGGTCACGCCCGGAGTCACTACCGTGCTGTTGCCGACCTACGAGCTTGGCCAACGTGCGGCCAACACCCTGTTACAGTGGATCCGCAGTGGGCAGCCACCACAAAGCGAATGCCTGCCGGTCGAGCTGATCGTACGCGGGACCACTGCGCCGCCACAGCCGGGGTGAAGCCTGCATACCCTATGCCCTGCCCTGTACGTCCTTCACGGCTGGCACCTTGTGCGCCAGCGCTACACAGCTGCGCGCCAGGATCAGGGTAGGGTCCACCAGGGCGACCGTCCTGCCCCGCAGTTCATAGGCATCGCAATGGCTGAGGACCAGCGGCAACTCGGTGCAGCCCAGCACCACCACCTCGGC
Organism: Pseudomonas sp. NPDC089392; assembly: GCF_044749595.1. Lineage (NCBI taxonomy): Bacteria > Pseudomonadati > Pseudomonadota > Gammaproteobacteria > Pseudomonadales > Pseudomonadaceae > Pseudomonas > Pseudomonas sp. NPDC089392. The sequence continues at coordinate 41,522 of NZ_JBIVIF010000024.1, read as the reverse complement.
ACCCGCCTGCGCAAGATGCTCTACGGCAATCAGTAGCTGGTCTCGGCACAGCCCTTCAGTGAAGCCCGCCTTGATGCCGCGCTCACCGTAGATGGCCTCCATGACCAGGCTCTGGTAGTCCGCAGCCGGCACCATGACGTCCATGCCTGCGCGGTTAGCGGCCTGATGGTAGACCTGGCTGGCGACGGTACCCGATGTGGCCAGAAGGCCTACCGTCCTGTCAGCGCCATAGCGTTGCTTTATCCAGTTGATTGTTTCGCTGAGCATGTTGACGATCGGCACGCGCAGATGCTCCTGGATACGATCAACGAACGCATGGGCGGTATTGCACGGGATGGCAATTGCATTGGCGCCCGCACTCTCCAGGCGCTTGCAAGTGGCATACATGGCCATGGTCGGGTCGGCTTCATCGTTCAGCAGATTGGCCGTGCGATCGGGAATTTGCGGGTTCTGCTCGACCACCATCTTGATGTGGTCCTGGTCACGGCCTGCAGGGGTGCTGGCAACGACCTTGCCCATGAAATCAACCGTGGCTGCCGGGCCGACGCCACCGACGATACCCAGCTTGAACGGCAACTCGGGCGGGGCGCTGGAGCCCTGCGTGGCAAACGTGGCGTACAGGTCGTTGATATCAAGTGCAGCAATCCCACGGCGTTGCAAGACGGCACATACCAGGGATATCTCAGTCATTCCGGGAACGACATGGCTTGCGCCCTGCGCCTGCAGTGACAGGCAGGCCTGGTACACCGACTCCAGGGGCACCCCATCCAGATGCCCGTCCTTGATACCGCTGCGCCCGTACATGGCCTGCATCAGTGCAGCCTGGGCGTGTTCATCGGGGTACACCAGATGATAGTGGGCGCCTAACGCCCGCTCGAAGAGCCCGGAATGTTGCACGTAGTCCGAAGCGAGCACGCCGAGTGTGCTGCCCGGTTCAGCAATCTGGCGAATGTACTGCACCAGGGCTTGCATCATGTCCAGCACGGGTATGCCCAGCTCATCCTGGATCTCTGCGCGAAACGTCTGGCTGGCAAAGCACGGCAGCATGATTGCATCCACACCGCTTGCCTCGAACGAACGGCACACTTCGAACACGTAGAACTTGCGCGAACTCATGCTCGCGTTAGCGTCCAGCGGCAGCAGCAGGTCCTTGAACGGATGCTGCTCCAGCAGGAAATGAAAACGCCCCTGGTCCTCCAGTACTGCCCGCGACCTCACAAGCTTGTAGAACAGGTCGCCACCGGCAAGCGAGCCAAGCCCGCCGACAATCCCGATTTTGTGCGAAAGGGTTAGCGCAGCTGTTGCCTTGTTCGGCTTCATGGGTAAGTACCTCAGGCGACCGGCACTGGGCGGTCAAGGGTGGACGGCGGAACTGCAGCCTCGCTTGCCTGTTCCGGCGCCAACTGCGGCTCTGACTTGGCGATCACTGCCGTGGCAATACTGTTGCCCACTACGTTGGTAGCGGTACGCGCCATGTCGAGGAACTGATCGATACCGATGATCAGCAGCAGGCCGGCTTCTGGCAGGTTGAACATCGGCAATGTCGCCGCCACGACTACCACCGAGGCACGCGCGACCCCGGCCATGCCCTTGCTGGTAATCATCAGCGTCAGCAGGATCAGCACCTGCTGGGTGAAACTGAGGTCGATGTTGTAGGCCTGGGCGATGAACATGATGGCGAATGCCTGGTACATCATCGAGCCATCAAGGTTGAACGAGTAGCCGAGCGGCAGGACGAAACTGGATACGCGCTTCGGTGCGCCGAACTTTTCCAGCGCCTCCATGGTTTTCGGGTAGGCCGCCTCGCTGCTGGCGGTAGAAAAAGCCAACAGCACCGGCTCGCGAATCAGCTTGCCCAGGGTAAACACTGGCTTGCCCAGGAACAGGTAACCCACCGCGAACAACACCGCCCACAGCAACAGTATGCCAAGGTAGAACTCGGCGATCAGCTTGCCATAGTCGAGCAACAAACCCAGGCCTTGAGTGGTAATAGCCGAAGCGATAGCGGCAAACACCCCGACCGGCGCAAACGCCATGACATAGTCCGTAATACGGAACATCACCTTGGCCAGTTCATCAATACAATCGACAACTTTGGTATTACCTGCGCGACTGACGCCAGCCAAGGCAAAGCCGAAGAACAACGAGAACACCACGATTTGCAGTATTTCATTATTAGCCATTGCCTCGGCAATACTGCGCGGGAATACATGGCTGATAAATACCTTGAGGCTGAAGTCACCGGTGTTCACTACAACGGCGGCGGCATCGGCGTGCTGCGCCACCTGCAAGTTCAAGCCAGCCCCTGGCTCGAACAGGTTGACCAATGCCATGCCAATCGCCAACGAAATGGCTGAAGCACAGACAAACCAGGCCATGGCGCGCAAGCCGATGCGCCCGACCGCGCCCGAATTGCCCAGGCTGGCGATGCCGCCCACCAGCGTGGCGAACACCAGCGGCGCAATGATCATCTTGATCAAACGCAGGAAGATGTCGGTCACCATGCTGAAGTAAGCGGCAATATCCTTCGCCGCCTGTTCGCTTCCTGCGAAATGATGACATGCCCAACCAACGATGATGCCCAAGGCAATACCCATGGCAATGCGGCGCGGAAGCTTATTGTTTTTCACGACGGTTTCCTCAAGTGATTTTCTCTTTTTTCTACTTGGCAGGACTTGAATAAAGACAAGGCACACCGGCTTATCGAGCCGGTACAGGGGGCAAGTTTATCGCCACCCCAAGTGCAACTTGATGAGTAATAGGGCTGACCCTATGCGTTTTCAGAATAGTTTTCAGGCATTGCTGTCGGCACTCACCCGAAGCCGCTTACACTGAGGGCCTGATGGAGGAGACAAGCGATGCAAATCAAGTGGCTGGACGACCTGTTGGCGCTTGCCGAATGCAAGAATTTCTCGCGCGCCGCCGAAGTACGTTGCGTTACCCAGTCCGCACTCTCCCGCAGAATCCGCTCGCTGGAAGAATGGGTGGGTGTCGAGCTGGTTGATCGTGCCACCTACCCGGTGCAACTCACCCCCGCCGGCCAGGCATTCTGTGATGAATCGCGCCAGGCGTTGGCTGCGCTGCTGGCACTGCGGGCCAACCTGAGGGACGTCAAGCGCATGCCCGGGCGCTCGATCCAGATCACCGCGGCCCATAGCCTTTCGATGACCTTCCTGCCGAAGTGGCTCAGCCAGTTCCAGCAGCACAATGAACGTTTCAATGCCCGGGTGGTGGCAGCCAATATCAATGATGCCGTCATCGCCCTTGAAGAAGGCAATTGCGACTTAATGATTGTCTACCACCACCCGCTCACGCCTATCTCGCTGGACCCCGAGCGTTTCGCCAGCCTGGCGCTGGGGCATGACGCATTCATCCCTGTGTGTGCCCCCGACGCGCGCGGCCAGCCGCTGTTTCAGCTTTCAGCAAGCACCAGGCCCATACCGCATCTGGCCTACACGGCAACGACATTCCTTGGCAAAGTGGCAGACGTGGTCATCCGCAACGCGTCTGAAAGCGCCCCGCTGGAGCGTTGCTATGAAGCAGACATGGCGATGCTGCTGGTGCGCATGGCCGTGGAAGGCTATGGGGTAGCCTGGCTGCCCTACAGCGCCGTGCACGATGAACTGGAAAGAGGGCTGCTGGTGCAAGCCGGTGGTGCCGAATGGAGCACGCGCCTGGAGATCCGCTCGTACTGCTCGTTATTGAATCAGAACCCGACGATGAAAAGCCTGTGGCACACGCTGGATAAAACTGCGCATAACTCTGCTCAGGCCTGAGTGCAGTTTTCTCCTGACAAGCTGTTGCGAAATTACTTACAGTGAAATACTGTATGTGCATACAGCAAAACAAGGAAATGCCTGTGTCCAGCACCGCCTCCGCCACGCCGAGCAGCTATGAACAACTGGGTATGCGTATCCAGAAGATCATAAACAGCCCTACCGCCCAGCGCAGCCGCGCGGCGCTGATTTTCCGCCTGGAACAGGAAACCCCGGAAGACTGGGAAACCCTGCTTGAGGAAATCGCCGAAAACGACAACGTCACCCTCGCCCATCGCGATGATGGCGGCGTGCAGATTTTCTGGACCGTACCGAAGGAAGACTGACCGCGCATGAGAGTTTCGCTTTTCGCGGCTGTTTGCCTGTTACTGACCACCCCCTTCGTGCAAGCCGACGCCCCGCGCACCTTCCAGGAGGCCAAGAAGGTCGCCTGGAAGTTGTATGCACCGCAATCGACCGAGTTCTATTGCGGCTGCAAGTACAAAGGCAACAAGGTCGACCTGGCGTCCTGTGGCTATGCACCGCGCAAGAATGCCCAGCGTGCGTCGCGCATCGAATGGGAGCACATCGTACCGGCCTGGCAGATCGGCCATCAGCGCCAGTGCTGGCAGAGCGGCGGGCGCAAACAGTGCTCGCAGCATGACGAAGTATACAAACGCGCCGAGGCCGACTTGCACAACCTGGTGCCGAGCATTGGCGAGGTCAACGGCGACCGCAGCAACTTCAGTTTCGGCTGGCTGCCTGAGCAACGCGGCCAGTACGGCAGCTGCCTGACCCAGGTCGACTTCAAGGCCAAGAAGGTCATGCCGCGCCCGTCGATACGCGGCATGATCGCGCGCACCTATTTCTACATGAGCAAGCAGTACAACCTGCGCCTGTCCAAACAGGACCGCCAGTTGTTCGAAGCCTGGAACAAGACCTACCCGCCGCAAGCCTGGGAGCAGCAACGTAACCAGCGGGTGGCCTGTGTGATGGGGCGCGGTAACGAATTTGTCGGGCCGGTCAACCTCAAGGCATGTGGCTAGGCGTCAGGGCAGCGCCTGCAAATAGGCGCTGGCTTCCCGGTAACGGGCCAACCGCGCCAGGTCGGCGGGCCCCGGGCAAGGGATACGCGAAAGGTCGCTGTTATCGGCCAGGTCGGCCAGCTTGACCGTGCGCGCCAGCGGGTCACCACCCAGGCGCACCACAAAATCCTGGTAGGTCTCGCCCTCACGGCGGCTTAGCGCCAGCAAGGCGGCAAGGATTTTCAGTGCAAAGCCCTCGCGCGCCAGGTCGGACAGGGTCGTCGAGGTGTCCTCGATCACATCGTGAAGCACCGCGACAATCCGTTGCTCAGGCGTGGAAACCCGCATCATCACGCGTAACGGGTGAAGGATATAAGCCGCCCCACCCTTGTCGTACTGCCCTTCATGTGCCCTGGCGGCCACAGCAATGGCCCGTTCCAGTGTAGACATGAGGCCCTCCCCATTCAGCATCTCCCAACTCAAGCATAGCCAAACTTGTGTGAACAATGTTCAGCGCAGACGCAACTGCCTGGCGCGATCTATGTAGGAGCGGGTTCACCCGCGAAGAATCCAACGCGGTGCATGGCACCGGCTTTGCCGGTGTTCGCGGCTAAAGCCGCTCCTACACAGGTACAGCGTGAGCCCGAAGCCAACGCAGTACCTATGTAGGAGCGGGTTTACCCGCGAAGAATCCAACGCGGTGCATGGCACCGGCTTTGCCGGTGTTCGCGGCTAAAGCCGCTCCTACAAGGGTACAGCGTGAGCCCGAAGCCAGCGCAGTACCTGTGGGAGCGGGCGTGCCCGCGAAGAGCCCAACGCGGAGCATGGCACCGGCTACGCCGGTGTTCGCGGCTAAAGCCGCTCCTACACAGGTACAGCGTGAGCCCGAAGCCAGCGCGATCCCTGTAGGAGCGGGTTTACCCGCGAAGAATCCAGCGCGGAGCATGGCACCGGCTTTGCCGGTGTTCGCGGCTAAAGCCGCTCCTACACACGAACAGCATGCAGCCGGAACCTGCTTAGCGGGTCACGCCATGCTGGATCACCACCGAATCGGTGCCCAGCTTGGCCATCACCTCGTCCTTGCGCGCTTGCGCTTCTTCACGGGTTGGGAACGGCCCCATCAGCACCACCGGCTTGCCGTCGCGGTACTCCACCGAAGACGGGATGCCCTTTTCGATCAAGCGCGCGGTCATGTCGCTGAGTGCGCCCATATTGGCGCCCTGGATCACTTCAACATCCCAGCCTTGCGGTGCCGGCTGGTCAGCCAGGGCATCGGCGCGGCGCTGAAGGTCAGCACCGCCGCACATCTCGCGGATACGCAGGTTGTTGCCGCTGTCGTCGACGATGATGTCGTACTGGCCGTCACGCTTGATCGCCACGTAGCTGCGGTAGGCTTCGTACTGCCCTGCATCATCCTTGCCGCGGACCTGGCCGCAGATGGTGCCCTGGGTGTCGATCCGCACGTTGCCGAACTTGGCGGTCTTGGGGTTGTGCAGGTGCTCGGCCACCTGTTTGTGCACGCCTTCGACCTCGTTCTCACAGCCCGCCAGGGCGAGCACTGCCATTACCACAGCCAGTTTGCGCACGCGTGTACCTCCAGATTCGAAGGCGCGGATTCTAGCATGCCGGTCGCGGGCAAGGACCGCGACCATACGTTACACCATGCGACCATCGGCCCCGCGTTCAGGCAGCCATGGCTGGCGGCGCCTCGTCATGACGGCATCAGGTCCAAGGTCCGTTCGAGTTCATTGAGGTCGATGCGGAAGTTGCTTCCATTGGGTATGCCGACCACGAAGCCGAAATGCTGCTGGTCACGATCGGTCAGGTACTTGTAGAAGCAGACAAAGCGGTTCGGGGGTTGCAACGTCAGCACCGAAGCGCCCGGGGCCAGTACATTGACACCATGGATGAGCTGGCTGCCCTCGACGCCCACCACCACCCTTGCCCCGGCGCAGGTTGCCACGATGGTCTGCAGGTCGCTCTTCAAAGGGTCAAGGATGCGAAAGCCGCGATATTTTTGCAGGTGGTCGGCAATCTCCAGTTCATTGTCCAGCAGGCGTAAATCCCCGGCGCAGCCGCGCAAGATGAAAACCCCCGGGTGAGACTGGTAGTTCACCCGCGACAGCAGCTTCTGGCCCATGGCGCGGTAGCGCAGGGACTGGCTGGTGTTGTGGCTGGAGTCGTCGAACAGCACCAACTCGCGAAAGTATGCACTGCGCAACCGCAGCGGTTGCATGCCAAGCCAATCTTCATACGCCGGCGCCTGGGAGAACAGCGGAAACCTGCCTGAAGGCGCCGTGGTCACCGGTATACCTTCGTTACAGGCCAATGCATACGTGAGGCAGTCCTCGGCCAGCCATGTACCAAACCATCGGTTGCCGTACCGTGAGCAATAAGCCGCCCCACGCTCGATCTCTTGTTCCACGACAATCCGTGGCAAGCGACTGGGCCGGTCAGACAACCAGAAGCTGGCACCGTCTTTATACAGAGCCCCATCGATCAACATCACATCCTTGATCAGATAGCCCCTGGTAGGCCCCTGTGCCACGCTGCCCAGCCCCTCCATGGTCCTGCGCGGATGCTCGAAGGGAAAGAAACGTGCTGCTTCCCAGCTGGTGACCCGGTCCAACTGATTCGGCAGGAAAATAGCAGGGGGCGCCGGGGTGACCTCAGTCGGCGCGATCTCCCAGGTTTTGACAGCCAAGCTCTTCAAGTTTTCAGATAACTTGCGGCCTAGCCGCTTTCTTGCGAGGTACTTGTAGGCGGCCAGGCTCCAGCCTTTTCGCCCGGCCCCTGGGGCGCCTACACCCGAAAAATCGTTCTTCATACAGAGCCCCCATTGAAAGGCTGTCTTTCACGCTCAATTGGCCGAAACTTTTTCCAGAATGGGCGGAGTCTGGAAGTGGGCATAGCGCTCGCGCAGGTTTTCCAGCAGCAGTTCGCCAGGCGCTTTGGCGCAATGAATATATATCTTGAACAAGCCGCCGAAGACCATTTCCCGGTAGCGATCGACAATTTCCTCTTCACTTGGCCCATCCGGCAGGCCCAGGTGAAGTGTAAGTTTGTTGCCTTCGACGGCAAACAACGGGTACTCCCAGAGGAACTTGGCGATGCCGGTCTTTGGCAGCCGGACGAACATATAGGCCTGGTTACCCAGGGTATCCACATCACCGCCGCGCCGGCGTTTCCATTTCAACAGCCCATCGTCCGGGCGGGCCAGGCATTGGCCGATATCGTAATAATCAAAACCTTGCTCGATAGCCCACTCGAGGGCCATGAAAGTGGTGATCGAGTTGACCTCGCGCAGCCGTTTGGGGTCGTTGAACACGGCCTCCGGGTAGCCAAAGCGCAGTGTGCTCCAGTAGCGCTTCCCGGCCCGGGTAATCACGCAGCCAAAATGACAGGCGACGACCTCGTCGCCCTGCATGATCAGGTCGAGCCGACCAACGGTCTTGGCGATGCGCAACACTTCCTGCGAGTCGAATTGCTTGGCATACAGGCCATGCCGCGCCTGGGCATAAGGCTGTAGCATCTCCCGGTCGGCCTTGGCGATGTCCTCGTCCGTCAGCACCTGCTGCATGCGGTACAGCGGCCGGCACTTGCGGATGTTGCGGCGCAGCTCACCGTCGTAGCGTGCGGTGATCTCCTCCAACGGCCGCCCCAGCGGGACGATTGCACTCAGGTAATGGGGCACATACAGGGCACCTGCGCTGGGCATCTCGCTGATCATCACCACATGCGATGCGCCGTTAGGCTGTTGCGTGCCTTCGCCGGGCTTGGCGTCGGCCTCGGGTTTGCCGCCGATGAGCAGCTTGGCCATGTCCTTGCGGCTTTTTCTGCCGACATAAAGGACTTCGTAATCGTTGCTGGCCTGCAGGCGGAACCTGGCGATTTCCCAGCGCCATAAACACGCACGCCCACTTAAATCCTGGGCCCAAATGAGGAACTTTCTTATTTCGAAGCGCATTGACGGTGTTATGAGCTTGCGTAGATGTTCTCTCATTTCAAGTCCTTGGAGTTTGCTCCGGTAACCGGCGTGAGCACTGCCAACACCCCGCCGCCTATAGTACTTAAACGCCTTAGGCTGACCGATATAAAACGATTAAAGATGCGCAAAAATGATCTGTCAAACACCCTTAACCATTGATTATTCAGTGATTACTCATTGATTACTGCATGTTTTATGGCGCCAATTTTTTCATTGTTCATATAGCGAAACGTTACAACGACTTACCTGGCCAGCGTGTTTTCAGTGTGTGTATCCGCCAGCAACTCCAGTTCAACCGCACCACGGCCCCCCACCGGTTGCCGCACGGCGCTGTCCACTTGCGCGAATATTCCATCCAGCAGTTCATAGCGGCGGCGATACATCGCACGCTTCTTGGCGGCTATCTGCTCAAGGGGCGTCCGGGAACCGAACAGGGGAATGTTGAAGAAGTCTTCACGCTCAGACGGTATCGCCCCGTGTTCTTGCCAGATGACATCATAATTGCCCAGCAACTCCTCGGCTTTGTCCCTACCAAAATAGGGGTGGCGATGGTGACGGTAGCCGTCACCAACGGCATAGAGCCTGGTCACCCCAAGCCTTTGGGCGATATGCCTGGCGGCCTCGATCAGCAGGCTCCTGGGGCGTAGCCCTTCGAAGTCCTTGGTCAATACCCGGTAGATATCCAGTGACGTTTCGCTGTCCACGCCCTTGTGAATGCCCTGTACCGCACCGATGAACATGCACAGCCCGTGCTCCGAGCGAGACAGGGTGAAAGCCAGCGAGGCGACACGTAAATCACCCTGAAACAGGTTCAATACCAGCTCCCCCTCGCGCATAAACCAGAATGCCCGGTCCAGCACCAGGGTGCAGTTGGGGGAATACGGGGTCAGGTCGGCCAGCAACCGGGTATCGTCCCGGCTCAGCAGCAACAGCGGCTGGCAACATTGCGTGACCACCTCGTAGTGCGAAGCCAGCGCATCGAAACGGGTCTGTGCTTCCCACGACTTGCTGATGTAGGGCCACTGGACGAGGCCGATGCAGTCCTCACCCAGGTGCTGGAACCTCTCCCGGCCAAGCGTATTGCCCAGACGGTCCAGGTAACCTTTGAGCTCACGCCAGTTACGCGCGATGAGCAGCGTCAGCCGGAGCTTGTTGCGCAAGGCCCGCAGCGAATAGCCCGGATGCAGGACAAATACGCTTTTCACTATCGCTTTATAGATCATGCCGTCTCTTGCCCTCATTCACAGCACAGTGTCTCCACCCGGCCACGGACTCTCCTGCCCACGCCTTCCCCTCGCTCAGGCGAACAGCCTGGTGACCATTTCGCCGAACAAGTAGCCGACCACCAGGGCAGGCAGTACGACAATCTCGCGCTTCAGGTCCAGCAGGCCCAGTTGGCGGTTGACCTGGAAGATCAGGAAAAGCGTGAAGTAGGAATGCAGCGCCACCCCCCAAATGGCATAGGTCACGCCACCGATGGCCATAAGCACCGGCAGCAGGACGAACAGCGCAACAACCCGGATGACGTTGTCCATCGCCACGTATTTGGTCAGCCCCATGGCCAGCCAGAGCTGGTGCGCCAGGGTGAAACGCAACGTGAATAGTGACAGCGAGAGAATGGCGATGGTATTGCCAGCGCCGGCATAACGGGCGTCATAGAGCCAACTGATCATCAGCGGGCTGGCAGTTAGCAGAAAGCCGCAAGCAAACAGCGAGGACAGGTCGAACAGTGTCCTGGAGCGGTAGTAGAGGCTGCGCACCCGCTCCATGTCGCCACTTCTGGTCGCCTCACTGAAGGCAGGCAAGGCAACCGCGCCTGCCAACCGCTGCAGGACCGACTGAATGACCCCCAGGATGGAGACGGCGATGGAATAGACCCCCAGCTCCGTGGCCGACATGCTGCCGCCGAACCAGATCCGGTCGCCCTGCATCGCCAGGACCCCGACGGAGGACGACAGCAAGATCCAGCGGCCGTAGTCGAACACCTCGCGCAGCGTGGCCGGGTCCCATTGCAGGCGGTTGCGCGGCCCCTGGAAAATCAAGTGGCTGAGCACGGTGAATACCAGTGTGCCCACCAGGCCCGCCGCCACCAATGACCAGATGGACCGGGTGAGGTAGCCTGCCACGAGCATCACGATCAAGCCGACAACCTGCGAAATCAGTTCGGCGATCACCACCTTCTTCTGCTGGAAGATACGAATGGCCACGTCGACCTTGGGCGACTGGAAGCCATAGATGACCGCGGTGAGCCCGGACAAAGCCAGTACCATCGGCAGTTCTGGGGAGGCGTAGGTGGAATGGGCTGGCCACAGCTGGATGTACTGCGTGAACTCAGCCCCCAGGGCCAATAGCAACGTCAGCAGGAACAGCACAAACCCACGGACGATTTGCAAGGTCCACACAGTATCGAGAAACAGCGGTTCGTCGCCTCGCGAACTCTGAATCACGTTTGGCCGCAACCCGACATCGGAAAGCATTTGCAGCAGCACTGCAACAGTGGTGGCAATGGCCATTACGCCGAACATTTCCGGCACGAGCAGGCGGGTGATCACCAGGTTGCCGCCCAGCCGAATGGCCTGGGAAGCGAAGACGGCAAGAAGGTTTAACGCGCTGGCCCACATGGCCCGTTTGCGCAGGCTCAAGGGAGGCGACACATCAATAGAAGGCATAGCCGCATCTCTGAACCCATCGCTAGAGACTCACTATAGTCGCAATTCGCCATGCGGCTATCGGGATAGCCTGCAACGGGTGAAATCGCCTTCTGCGGTGACCGTGCGCGCAAAGCAAAAAGGGCGACCCTTTCGGATCGCCCTTTTCATGCCCGGAAACCGGGACTTTGTTTGGTAGGCACAATTGGACTCGAACCAACGACCCCCACCATGTCAAGGTGGTGCTCTAACCAACTGAGCTATGTGCCTGTCGTGTGGTGCGCATATTAGTGATCGAATGCGTACCTGTAAAGCGTTTTTTTCAGAAAAATCAAAAACTTTGGGATCTTAGCGCTTCACGCTTCTTGTAGGAGCAGCCTTGTGCTGCGAAAGGGTCGGCAAGACCGAGCATGTCTTGGGATTTGAGGTGGTGCACAGATCGAGCGCCGCCCGCGCGGCGCTTCGCAGCACAAGGCTGCTCCTACATCTGTTTCGGGCCAGTTATTCCTGTGCCAGGTGGGTTGCAGCCTTGGTGCATGGCTGGATATCGATGAAGAGCAACTGCGCCCCCTTCGATATCAAATGGAACGAACAAGGTGGACAGCGGTGACCTCACAGGCGTGACTGGCCCGAAACAAATGTAGGAGCAGCCTTGTGCTGCGAAGCGCCGCGCGGGCGGCGCTCGGTCTCAAAGGCGAAAAAGATGCTGTGACAAGCACCCAGCAGCCAAAATGCATTATCACAGCGGCCAAAAAACTGGCAATGAAAAAAGGGGTGACCCTTACGGATCACCCCTTTTTCGATTTGGTAGGCACAATTGGACTCGAACCAACGACCCCCACCATGTCAAGGTGGTGCTCTAACCAACTGAGCTATGTGCCTGTCGTGTGGTGCGCATTCTACGCATTCCAAAACCCCTGTCAACACTTTTTTTCGCGCTAACCCACTGAATCTTAAACTCTTTATAGAGGGAGGCGCGGCAGGACTCAGTAAAGGATTTTCAACGGACGACTAGCGGGTGTTTATTATTATTGATAGCATCGGTACATTCGTTAAAAATATAAAACACGAGGTTCCTGCAGCATGGCTAACACCCCCTACCCCCAGTCCTACTACGCCGCCTCGGCTAACCCGGTGCCGCCACGTCCGGCGCTGCAGGGTGAGGTGGAAACCGATGTGTGCATCATCGGTGCCGGCTACACCGGCCTTTCCAGCGCCCTGTTCCTGCTGGAGAACGGCTTCAAGGTGAGCATCGTCGAAGCGGCCAAGGTCGGCTTCGGCGCGTCGGGCCGCAACGGTGGCCAGATCGTCAACAGCTACAGCCGCGACATCGACGTCATCGAGCGCACCGTTGGCCCTAAAGAAGCTCAACTGCTGGGCCACATGGCCTTCGAAGGCGGGCGCATCATTCGTGAGCGCGTGGCCAAGTACAACATTCAGTGCGACCTGAAAGACGGCGGCGTGTTCGCGGCCCTCACAAGCAAGCAAATGGGCCACCTGGAGTCGCAAAAGCGCCTGTGGGAACGCTTTGGCCATAATCAGCTGGAGCTGATGGACCAAAAGCGCATCCGCGAAGTGGTTGCCTGCGACAGCTACATTGGCGGCATGCTCGACATGAGCGGCGGCCACATCCACCCGTTGAACCTGGCTCTGGGCGAAGCTGCCGCGGTCGAGTCGCTGGGCGGCATCATTTATGAGCAAACCCCGGCCATCCGCATCGAGCGTGGCGCCAACCCGGTGGTGCACACCCCGCAGGGTAAGATTCGCGCCAAGTTCATCATCGTTGCCGGCAACGCCTACCTGGGCAACCTGGTACCGGAGCTGGCCGCCAAGTCCATGCCATGCGGCACCCAGGTGATCACCACCGAACCGCTGGGCGAAGAACTGGCCCGTACCCTGCTGCCGCAGGACTACTGCGTCGAGGACTGCAACTACCTGCTCGACTACTACCGCCTGACCAGCGACAAGCGCCTGATCTTCGGCGGTGGCGTGGTGTACGGCGCGCGTGACCCGGCCAACATCGAGGCGATCATCCGCCCGAAAATGCTCAAGGCCTTCCCGCAACTGAAGAACGTGAAGATCGACTTCGCCTGGACCGGCAACTTCCTGCTGACCCTGTCGCGCTTGCCGCAGGTTGGCCGTATCGGCGACAACATCTACTACTCCCAGGGTTGCTCGGGCCACGGCGTGACCTACACCCACCTGGCGGGCAAGGTGCTGGCCGAGGCCCTGCGTGGCCAGGCCGAGCGTTTCGACGCCTTCGCCGGCTTGCCGCACTATCCGTTCCCGGGTGGCCAGATGCTGCGCGTACCGTTCAGCGCCCTCGGTGCCTGGTATTACAGCCTGCGCGACCGCCTGGGCTTCTGATGTAAGCAGGCTCGGCCTCTTCGCGGGTGAACCCGCTCCCACAGAGACCGCACCAGTTTCAAGTCTGGTGCAAATCCTGTGGGAGCGGGTTTGCCCGCGAAGAGGCCAGCACAGGCAAAATCATTTGTTCAGGCTATTCACCGCCTGCTTCGCCGCAATCTCCTGCCCCGCCCGCGCCAGTTCATCCGCCGCCTGCAACCAACGCTGACGATCCACCTGGGCCGGCAGTTGCCGCGGTGGCTGCACCAGCACCGCCCAACTCCCCTGTTTCGCCCACGCCGAGGCAAACTCATCGAATGCCATCATTTGCCGCCGGTGCATGCCCGAGCGCAACAGCACCCGCTGCTTGTAGCGGTCATAACCAATCAACACGGCATAGCGTGGCTCGCCCCACCAGGCCGAACCGTCCTCGTAACGCAGCAGCACCGGGTTGCCGGCCGCCACCTGGGCCAGCAGCGCGTCCAGTTGCTTGTCCAGCGGATACACCACCATGCCGTAGTCCCGTGCTACCCGAGGAATAGCGGTGTCCAGCGCCTCGGCGCCCTGGGGCAGGTTCAACGGTTTGTCCAGCAACCCTGGCGTGATCGGCGCCCCCTGTTGCGACAACACCGCCGCCAGGGCCATGGCCCCGCTGTGGTTGGCGTTGCCACGGTAGAACGGCACGCTACTGATCTCGACCCGTTGCGGCAGGCCCTTGAGGTTGGCCGGAGGTGCACTGGCACAGCCGGCCAAGGTGGCAGCCAGCATACAGGCGGCCAGTAACCGACTAGGTACGGTCTTGAGGGAATGTTGCTGCATGGACACTCGCTAGTTCCAACGCCAGGCAGGCAGCGCCCGGCTCTGGCCACCGATCATAGGTCCGACAGCGGCGCGGGTATAGTCCGACAGCGGCTTGGAGCGAATCGGACCAAGCAATAGACCTTTGGTCAATGGAACGTCACCGGCGAAGGGCTAGACTAAAGCAGTGTCTGGAAGGCAAGCGCTGGCTGACCGAGCGCTGCACTTGGAGATGGAGGCACAGATGAGCCTGACCATGGCAATCCTCATGCTGGTAGGCATGTGGCTGAGCGTCGCAGCCGCCATGCTGTGGGGTGTACTGCGTATCCTGCGGCGTCATTCCCAACACCACCTGCCACCGCAGGCCCCGGCCACGGTGCAGCCTGTGCGCCGTACGCGGCGGCATGCCGGGGTGCATTAGAAGTTCAGAACCTGCATTCGCCCATTCGCGGGTAAACCCGCTCCTACAAGGACCGCGTTGTCATCAGCCTGACGCGGTCCCTGTAGGAGCGGGTTTACCCGCGAATGGGGCGCAAAGCGCCCCGCTTTTACATCAACCTTCAGCCGCCTCACGCTTCAACCGCGCGCGGCGAGCAAAGATGTTGAGCATCTCGATCACCGTCGAGAACGCCATCGCCGCATACACATACCCCTTCGGTACATGGGCGCCAAAGCCCTCGGCGATCAGCGTCATGCCGATCATGATCAGGAAGCCCAGGGCCAGCATCACCACGGTCGGGTTGTCATTGATGAAGTTGGCCAACGGGTCGGCGGCCACCATCATCACGATTACCGCAGAGATCACGGCGATGATCATGATCGGCAGGTGCTCGGTCATGCCCACGGCGGTGATGATGCTGTCGACCGAGAAGACGATGTCCAGCAGCAGGATCTGGAAGATCGCCGCGGCAAAGCCCAGAGTAACCGTCGAAGAAACCTTGGCTTCTTCCTTGGCACCGTGCGGGTCGACGTTTTCGTGGATCTCCTTGGTCGCCTTCCACAACAGGAACAGGCCACCGGCAATCAGGATCACATCCTTCCACGAGAAGGCGTTGCCGAACACTTCGAACACCGGGTCGGTCAGCTGGACAATCCAGGCCACCGTGCTGAGCAAGGCCAGGCGCATGACCAAGGCCATGCTGATACCGATACGGCGAGCCTTGGAGCGGTACTCCACCGGCAGTTTGTTGGTCAGGATGGAGATGAAGATCAGGTTGTCGATGCCCAGTACAATTTCCATGGCCACCAGCGTAGCCAGGGCAACCCAGGCGGTGGGGCTAGCGGCGAGTTCCAGCAAGTATTCCATTGTTCAAATCCTGCAGCGGCGGTTGGGGTCAGATTTCCTGGGTTTCGTCTTTCTTTTCGGCGGCCTTGGGCTTCTGCCCCTCGCTACCGATGGCCTCGCTCAACGCCTGCTGGGCAGCCTTGTTGGTGTCGTCGATGGCCTGCTTGGCCGACTGCGCTGCCTGGTCGAGCATCTGCTGGGCGGATTTCTCGGCCTGATCGCAACCAGCCAGGGTGAACAGGGCCAAGGCCAGCACCAGCGGCGTGCCGATGGATTTGAGTTGCAACATGGGTTCCTCGCTTGTCGTTATTCCGGCGGCGCACAGGGCGCCTGATGGGTTCGCATTCTAAAGAGCCTAATACATCAGGAAAATTCGTTTTTTCAGCGGTTATACTTCGGTTTTTACGAATCGAGACAAGCACCGGATGCTTAACTATCGGCAGTTGCACTATTTCTGGGCCGTGGCCAAGACCGGCAGCATCGCCCGTGCCAGCGAGCAATTGAACCTGACCCCGCAAACCATCAGCGGGCAGATCAGCCTGTTCGAACAGACCTATGGCCTGGAGTTGTTCCAGCGCGTAGGCCGGCAGCTGGAGCTGACCGAAACCGGGCGCCAGACGCTGATCTACGCCGAGCAGATGTTCCAGCTGGGTGGTGAACTGGAAGCCATGCTGAGGGCCGGCCCGCAGGAGCAGATCCTGTTCCGCGTGGGGGTGGCCGACGTGGTGCCCAAGTCCATCGTCTACCGCCTGTTGGCGCCGACCATGGAGCTTGACGAAGTGCTGCGCATAAACTGCCGCGAAGACAAGCTCGAACGGCTACTGGGTGACCTGGCGATCCAGCGCCTGGACCTGGTCATTTCCGACAGCCCCATGCCCAGCCACCTGGACATCAAGGGCTACAGCCAGAAGCTGGGCGAGTGCGGGCTGAGCTTCTTCGCCACACCGGCGCTGGCACAGCGTCACCAAGGCCCTTTCCCTGCCTGTTTGCAGGACGCCCCCCTGCTGATTCCTGGCCAGGAAACCGTGGTGCGCAGCCGCCTGCTGCGCTGGCTGGGCGAGCAACAGGTGCAGCCACGGATCGTCGGCGAGTTCGATGACAGCGCCTTGATGCAGGCGTTCGGGCAGTCGGGCAGCGGCATATTCGTTGCGCCCAGCGTGATTGCCGAGGAAGTGTGCCGCCAGTATGGCGTGCAGTTGATCGGGCAGACCGAGGCCGTGCATGAGTCGTTCTATGCCATTTCTGTGGAGCGCAAGGTCAAGCACCCGGGGATCCTGGCAATTACCGAGGGGGCGCGGCGGGAGTTGTTTCATTGGTGACCTTGAGGGCCTCTTCGCGGGTGAACCCGCTCCTACATTGACCACGCATGCAGTTGTAGGAGCGGGTTTACCCGCGAAGAGGCCGGAACAGCCCTACAAGGCTCTATGGTAAAGTCCCGCCCTTTCCAGATTCCGAGATACCGCTACACATGACCCCTGTCTTCCGCCTCCTCAACCGCACCAGCCTGGTGACGCAGATCGTCATCGGCCTGCTCGCCGGCATCGCCCTGGCCCTGCTGGCGCCCGCCGTCGCTCGCGACCTGGCCTTCCTCGGCAAGGTGTTCGTCAGCGCCCTCAAGGCAGTGGCGCCCGTACTGGTGTTCATCCTGGTCATGGCCTCGATCGCCAACCACCGCCACGGCCAGGAAACCCATATCCGCCCGATCCTCTGGCTGTACCTGCTGGGCACCTTCGCTGCGGCGGTGGTGGCGGTGGTGGCCAGCATGCTGTTCCCGTCGAGCCTGGTGCTGAGCACCGGTGAGGCCACGCTAAGCGCACCGGGCGGCATCACCGAAGTGATGCAGAACCTGCTGCTGAGCGCGGTCGACAACCCGGTCAACGCCCTGCTCAACGCCAACTTCATCGGTGTGCTGACCTGGGCCATTGGCCTGGGTGTGGCCCTGCGCCATGCTGGCGAAACCACCCGCACCGTGGTCGATGACCTGTCCAATGGCGTGACGCTGATCGTACGTGTGGTCATTCGCTTTGCCCCGCTGGGCATCTTTGGCCTGGTCAGCTCCACCCTGGCCCAGTCGGGCCTGAACGCCCTGCTCGGCTACCTGCACCTGCTGGCCGTGCTGATCGGCTGCATGCTGTTTGTGGCGCTGGTAATGAACCCGCTGATCGTGTTCTGGAAGATCCGCCGCAACCCTTACCCGCTGACCCTGCTGTGCCTGCGTGAAAGCGGTATTACCGCGTTCTTTACCCGCAGCTCGGCAGCCAACATCCCGGTCAACCTGGCACTGTCGGAGCGCCTTGGCCTGCATGAAGACACCTACTCGGTGTCGATCCCGCTGGGCGCCACCATCAACATGGCCGGTGCGGCGATCACCATTACCGTACTGACCCTGGCGGCGGTGCATACCCTGGGTATCCCGGTGGACCTGCCCACTGCCGTGCTGCTCAGCGTTGTGGCGGCGGTGTGCGCGTGCGGCGCGTCGGGTGTGGCGGGTGGTTCGCTGCTGCTGATTCCGCTGGCGTGCAGCCTGTTTGGCATTCCTAGCGAAATTGCCATGCAGGTGGTGGCGGTGGGCTTCATCATCGGCGTGCTGCAGGATTCGGCCGAGACGGCGCTGAATTCTTCGACCGATGTGCTGTTTACCGCGGCGGCGTGCCTGGCTGAAGAGCGGCGGAACAGCTGAGATTGTTGGGGCCGCTTTGCGGCCCATCGCGACACAAGGCCGCTCCTACAGGAGATCGCATTCCTCTGTGGGAGCGGGCTTGCCCGCGAAAAGGCAGATGATTGCTTAAGCCAGGCGCATTACCTACCCTAGTGGCCTTTCCCCAGCAATGAGACAGGGCCATGTCAGAACACGAAACCGCAGGTGAAGGCCGCTTCAGCAGCATCGAAATTCGCGTGCTCGGCTCGCTGATCGAAAAGCAGGCCACCAGCCCGGAAAGCTACCCGCTGACCCTCAATGCCCTGGTCCTGGCCTGCAACCAGAAGACCAGCCGCGAGCCGGTGATGAACCTTACCCAAGGCCAGGTCGGCCAGGCGTTGCGCGCGCTTGAGGGGCAGGACATGACCCGCCTGCAAATGGGCAGCCGTGCCGACCGTTGGGAGCAACGGGTGGACAAGGCGCTGGAGCTGGTGCCGGCGCAGTTGATACTGATGGGCCTGATGTTCTTGCGCGGGCCACAAACCCTCAACGAACTGCTGACCCGCAGCAACCGCTTGCACGACTTCGACGATACCGAACAGATTCAGCACCAACTGGAGCGCCTGATCTCGCGTGACCTGGCCTTGCACCTGCCGCGCCAGGCTGGCCAGCGTGAAGACCGCTACACCCACGCCCTGGGCGACCCGGCGGAAATCGAGGCAATCCTGGCTGCACGCCAACAGGAAGGTGGCGCGCGCAGCAGTGGCGGTACTGTGTCGGAAGAACGCATTGAAGCCCTCGAAGCCCGCATCGCGGCACTGGAGGCACGCCTGGCCGAGCTGGAAGGCTGAGCCATCACGGCTCGGGGTCGGGGAAGTTGCGGCAACTCTTGCGCTCGGCCAGCTCCCGGTCACTGGGGCGCTGGTCGACGAACACGGTGTGGCCGTCGGCGTAGATTTCCAGGTAGCCCCAGTGCAGGTCCTGCTCTTTCTGCCCGGGTTTGGGGGGGAGTAGCCACCAGGGTTCGCGGCTGATCAGGGTCATGAGGGTGGCTCCTGAGGGGTCTGCACTAATCATAGACACCTTCAGGTGATGCTTTGCTTGTACCGGCCCTTTCGCGGCTAAAGCCGCTCCTACAACGGCATGCACAGTATTCAAGACCTGTGCAGTACCTTGTAGGAGCGGCTTTAGCCGCGAAGAGGCCGGTACAGGCTTACGCCGGCGCCGAAGTGCGTATCAGGTGATCAAAGGCGGCCAGCGAAGCCTTGGCCCCCTCACCCACTGCAATCACGATCTGCTTGTACGGCACGGTCGTCACGTCACCCGCCGCAAACACACCCGGAATGCTGGTCTGGCCCTTGGCGTCGACAATGATCTCGCCACGCGGTGACAGCTCGACGGTACCTTTCAGCCAGTCGGTGTTCGGCAACAGGCCGATCTGCACGAAGATGCCTTCCAGTGCCACTTCGTGTTGCGCTTCCGTTGTGCGGTCCTTGTAACGCAGGCCAGTCACTTTCTCACCATTGCCCAGCACTTCGGTGGTCAGCGCGCTGGTGATCACTTTCACGTTCGGCAAGCTGTGCAGCTTGCGTTGCAATACCGCATCGGCTCGCAGCTGGCTGTCGAACTCGATCAGCGTCACCTGGGCGACGATACCAGCCAGGTCGATAGCCGCTTCCACGCCGGAGTTACCGCCGCCGATCACCGCCACGCGCTTGCCCTTGAACAGCGGGCCGTCGCAGTGCGGGCAGTAGGCCACGCCACGGCCGCGGTATTCCTGCTCGCCCGGCACGTTCATTTCGCGCCAGCGGGCACCGGTAGCCAGAATCACAGTCTTGGCCTTGAGCGAGGCGCCGCCAGCCAGGCGAACTTCGTGCAAACCACCATCGCTGGCCGGAATCAGCGCTTCGCCGCGCTGCAGGTTCATGATGTCGACGTCGTACTGCTTGACGTGTTCTTCCAGCGCCGTGGCCAGTTTCGGCCCTTCGGTTTCCTGCACCGAGATGAAGTTCTCGATGGCCAGGGTATCGAGCACCTGGCCGCCGAAACGCTCGGCAGCAACGCCGGTGCGGATGCCTTTACGCGCGGCGTAGATGGCAGCTGCGGCGCCAGCGGGGCCACCACCAACCACCAATACGTCGAAAGCGTCCTTGGCGTTGATCTTCTCGGCCTGGCGGGCACCAGCGTTGGTGTCGATCTTGCCGAGGATTTCTTCCAGGCCCATGCGGCCCTGGCCGAACACTTCGCCGTTCAGGTAGATGCTCGGCACCGCCATGATCTTGCGCGATTCCACTTCAGCCTGGAACAGCGCACCGTCGATGGCCACGTGGCGCACACTAGGGTTGAGCACCGCCATCAGGTTCAGCGCCTGGACCACGTCCGGGCAGTTCTGGCACGACAGCGAGAAGTAGGTTTCGAAGGTGAACTCGCCTTCCAGCGCCTGGATCTGCTCGATCACTTCGGCGCTGGCCTTGGACGGGTGGCCGCCGACTTGCAGCAGCGCCAGCACCAGCGAGGTGAATTCGTGGCCCATGGGGATGCCGGCGAAGCGCAGGCTGATATCGGCGCCCGGGCGGTTCAGCGAGAACGACGGGCGACGGGCGTCGGTACCGTCCGCGCTGAAGGTAATGAGGTTCGACAGGCCGGCAATTTCCACCAGCAGGTCGTGCAATTCGCGGGACTTCGCGCCGTCGTCGAGGGAGGCAACGATCTCGATCGGCTGGGTGACCCGCTCCAGGTAGGTTTTCAGTTGCGATTTAAGCGTGGCGTCCAACATACGGGCGATTCCTTTTTCAAAACTCGGATACAAAAACGCCCAGGCGAGGTCGCCCGGGCGCTTTTACGGGGCGGTAGGTACTTCAGCTTTGGCGGCTGCTTACCGCCCGCGACTGGTTCACAGTCTTAGATCTTGCCGACCAGGTCCAGGGACGGAGCGAGAGTAGCTTCGCCTTCTTTCCACTTGGCTGGGCAAACTTCGCCTGGGTGAGCGGCGACGTACTGGGCAGCCTTCACTTTACGCAGCAGTTCGGCAGCATCGCGGCCTACACCACCGTCGTTCAGTTCGACGATCTTGATCTGGCCTTCCGGGTTGATCACGAAGGTACCGCGATCGGCCAGGCCGGCTTCTTCGATCAGCACGTCGAAGTTGCGCGAGATGACGTGGGTCGGGTCACCGATCAGCGGGTATTCGATCTTGCCGATGGTGTCCGAAGTGTCGTGCCAGGCTTTGTGGGTGAAGTGGGTGTCGGTGGACACACCGTAGATTTCCACGCCCAGCTTCTGGAACTCGGCGTAGTTGTCAGCAAGGTCACCCAGTTCGGTCGGGCAGACGAAGGTGAAGTCGGCTGGGTAGAAGAACACGACAGACCACTTGCCTTTCAGGTCGGCTTCGCTGACCTGGACGAACTCGCCCTTGTGGTAGGCGGTGGCGTTGAACGGTTTGACTTGGCTGTTGATGATTGGCATGAGAGACGCTCCTTCATGGGGTTGGAATCAGTTGATGGATAGAATCCTAACTAATCATTCTGCTGAAGGCTCATTGGCAAAGCTCATGCTTTCGATTGGTTTTGGCTATAACCGGGGTTATTTAATAGAAGGCTCAGTTGTAGGAGCGGGTTTACCCGCGAAGAGGCCGGGACAGGCAGCACACTTTCAGGGTTTTGATCCGAAATTGCCGGGGCCGCTTTGCGGCCCTTCGCGGGTAAACCCGCTCCTACTGATCAGCGGGTAACGGTGCGCATGGTCACGAACTCTTCGGCCGCCGTCGGGTGCACGCCAATGGTTTCGTCGAACTGCTGCTTGGTGGCTCCAGCCTTAAGCGCAACGCCCAGGCCCTGAATGATCTCGCCGGCGTCAGGGCCAACCATGTGACAACCCAGCACCTTGTCGGTCTCGGCATCGACCACCAGCTTCATCAGGGTTTTTTCCTGGATGTCGGTCAGGGTCAGCTTCATGGCGCGGAAGCGGCTTTCGAACACCTGCACCTTGTGCCCGGCCTCCAGCGCCTGCTCTTCGGTCAGGCCCACGGTGCCGATGGGCGGCTGGCTGAACACTGCGGTGGGGATGTTCTGGTAGTCCACCGGGCGGTATTGCTCAGGCTTGAACAAGCGCCGCGCCACGGCCATGCCTTCGGCCAGGGCCACCGGGGTCAGTTGCACACGGCCGATCACATCGCCAATGGCAAGGATCGAGGGTGCGGTTGTCTGGTACTGCTGGTCGACGCGAATGTAGCCGCGCGCATCCAGCTCGACGCCAGTATTTTCCAGGCCCAGGTTGTCCAGCATCGGGCGCCGACCGGTGGCATAGAACACGCAGTCGGTGACCAGCTCGCGGCCATCCTTGAGGGTGGCCTTGAGGCTACCGTCCTCTAGTTTGTCGATGCGCTGGATGTCGGCATTGAACTGCAGGTTCAGGCCACGCTTCTCCAGCTCTTCCTTCAGGTGGGTGCGCACCGAACCGTCAAAGCCGCGCAGGAACAGGTCGCCGCGGTACAACAAGGTGGTGTCGGCCCCCAGGCCCTGGAAGATGCCGGCAAACTCCACCGCGATATAGCCACCGCCGACCACCAGCACACGGCGTGGCAGGCCCTTGAGGTAGAAGGCTTCGTTGGAGGTGATGGCCAGGTCCTTGCCCGGGATGTCCGGCACCTGCGGCCAGCCACCGGTGGCGATGAGGATGTGTTCGGCACTATAGCGCTGGCCTTCCACTTCCACTTCATTGGCACCCGTCAGGCGCGCATGGCCCTGCAGCAGGGTCACCCCGCTGTTGACCAGCAGGTTGCGGTAGATGCCATTGAGGCGCTCGATTTCCCGGTTCTTGTTGGCAATCAGGGTACCCCAGTCGAAATGCCCCTCTTCCAGGGTCCAGCCGAAACCTGCGGCCTGCTCCAGTTCGTCAGCGACGTGCGCGCCGTACACCAGCAGCTTTTTCGGCACGCAGCCGACGTTGACGCAGGTACCGCCCAGGTAGCGGCTTTCAGCCACTGCCACTTTTGCGCCAAAGCCGGCGGCAAAGCGCGCCGCGCGCACACCGCCGGACCCGGCGCCAATCACGAACAGATCAAAATCGTAGGCCATGTATTCACTCTCCTAGGCAGGCGCCCAGCATAACGCACTGGGGCCGCTTTGCGGCCCTTCGCGGACTTGCCCGCTCCCACCGGTTTGGCGCAAGCCCTAGGCCTGCGCAATCCCTTGTAGGAGCGGGCTTGCCCGCGAAGGGCTGCAAAGCAGCCCCAGTTCTCAGCTTTGATACAAGTAGCGGCTTATCAGTAAGCCTTGCCAGTCTTGTAGTAGTTCTCGAAGCAGAAGTTGGTCGCGTCAATGTAACCTTCGGCGCCACCGCAGTCGAAACGCTTGCCCTTGAACTTGTAGGCGATCACGCAGCCGTTCTGCGCCTGCTGCATCAGCGCGTCGGTGATCTGGATCTCGCCACCCTTGCCTGGAGGAGTATTCTCGATGATGTCGAAAATGTCCGGCGTCAGGATGTAACGACCAATGATCGCCAAGTTCGACGGTGCATCTTCCGGCGCTGGCTTCTCGACCATGTTGGTAACCCGGAAGATATCATCACGGATCATGTCGCCGGCGATGACGCCGTACTTGTTGGTTTCCTGAGGGTCTACTTCCTGAATGGCGATGATCGAGCAGCGGAACTGGTTGTACAGCTTGACCATCTGGGTCAGTACGCCGTCGCCTTCCGGGTTGACGCACAGGTCGTCCGCCAGCACAACGGCAAACGGCTCGTCGCCAATCAGCGGGCGGCCGGTGAGGATGGCGTGGCCCAGGCCTTTCATTTCGGTCTGGCGGGTGTAGGAGAACGAGCACTCGTCGAGCAGGCGACGGATACCGACCAGGTATTTTTCCTTGTCGGTGCCCTTGATCTGGTTTTCCAGCTCGTAGCTGATGTCGAAGTGGTCTTCCAGGGCGCGCTTGCCACGACCGGTGACGATGGAGATTTCGCTCAGACCCGCATCCAATGCTTCTTCAACGCCATACTGGATCAGTGGCTTGTTGACCACCGGCAGCATTTCCTTGGGCATGGCTTTGGTAGCAGGCAAGAAGCGAGTGCCGTAGCCGGCTGCCGGGAACAAGCATTTTTTGATCATAAACGTCCTTAGAAAAGGCAAGACCTGTGGAATTCGGCGCAGTCTAATCAGGCGGCAGTCACCTTACAATGCCCCACCCCTGGCCGACCGTTGGGATGATAGAGATAACCCAGTGTAGATAGTTCCGGGGGATCGTAAATATTACCGTCATACATGACCGTTGGATGACAGGGAAATGAGGTTGCCTGTGCGGGCCTATTCGCGGGTAAACCCGCTCCTACAACGATCGGTGTAGGAGCGGGTTTACCCGCGAATAGGCCCGCACAAGCAACACATCAGCTACCGGTCCCCTGCCCGACCAGCACCCCCTCGACCTGCTGCCCATACAGGTTCACCCCGTCATTGGCATGGAACTTCACCCGCGTCTTCTCGATGGAACCCTCCACCAGCCGTGGGTCCTGCGGCCGTTCATGGCGGTTGACCCACGCCGCCACGTCCCAGGCCTGCTGGTCGCTGAGGCTGCCCGGTTTGCCCAGCGGCATGTTGTACTTGATGAACGACGCCGCAGTATTGATACGGTGCATGCCGGCGCCCCAGTTGTAGGAGTCCTTGCCCCACAGCGGCGGCATCACGTACTCGCCCGCAACTTTCTGCCCTTCGCCGTTGCTGCCGTGGCAGATCGCACACTGCTCAGCGTAAACCTGCTGGCCGCGCTTGAAATCATAACCGCCCTTGGGCTGCGCCACCTCCGGGTAGCCACGCCCGGCAATCTCCACGCCGATCGGCGCCTTGGTCGACAGCCAGTATGAGTACACCGCCAACGCCGTCATCTGCGGGCTATCTGCCGCAGGCGGCTTGCCGTTCATGCTGAACTGGAAACAGCCCTGGATACGCTCGGCATAGGTATTCACCTTGTCGTTCTTCTTGCGGTACGCGGGGTACATCGGATACGCGCCCCACATTGGCGCCGAATGCGCCATCCGCCCCTGGTCCAGGTGGCAGTTACTACAGTTCATGCCGTTACCTACGGCCTCGGGCATCAGCCGGCGGGTGTCGACGAACAGGGCATGGCCCTCGCGCACCATCTTGCCAAAGGCATTATCGGGCAGCTCGCTTTCAGCGGGCGGCACAAACTGCGGCGCGGCCTGCACACCGGGCACCTTCAACTGCGACTGGTCTTCCATGGCGATCGGGGCGGCCTGGGCGCTGCCCATGGCCAGCAGCAACATAGCTGGAATCATCGGTTTCATGGCGTGACCTCCTGGCTGACGGGGCGGGCGAAGAACTCGGCAATGGCCTTGATCTCGTCATCGGTCATGGCCTTGGCCACGCCGACCATCAGCTGGTTGGGGTCATTGCTGCGGCTGCCATCGCGCCAGGCATTGAGCTGTGCCACCAGGTAACTGGCGGGCTGGCCGGCCAAGGGCGGGAAATGTTCGCCAACCCCGCCACCGCCTGTGCCGTGGCACTGCACACAGCCGGGAATCTGCCGGTTCCAGTCGCCGTACAGGGCCATGCGGGTGGTGGGGTCATCGGCAATTTGCTGGCGGCGCAGGTCGCCTGCAGGGTCTGCCGGCAGGCTGGCCAGGTAAGCGCTGACCGCCTTGATTTCATCCTCGGTCAGGGCCTTGGCCAAGGGTTCCATCACTGGCTGCTTGCGGCTGCCGCTGCGCCAGTCTTGCAATTGCTTGCTGAGGTAACCCGCCGGTAGCCCGGCCAGGCGGGGGAAGCCGGCAGCGGCAATGCCCTTGCCATCCGGGCCATGGCAGCCCAAACAAGCCATGGCGGCGGGGTTCGCCCCGCCCTGGGTGAACACTTTCTGGCCATCGGCGGCATGCGCCGTGGGCCAGGCCAGGATCAGCAGGCTGCCGATCACGACGCGACTCAACGGTGTCATCACGAATCTCCATTTCTATTGTTATATGGTTAGACCTAAAACATATAAGCAAATGGAGCGTGATCAGTTGCCCTGGATCAATGGCCGGAGATGCACCGGGTGGCAGCCGTACGCACATCGCCCAGGCGCAGCGGGAAGTTGTTCAGCCGTTCGTACAGCTTGATGCTGCTGCCGCTGCCACGTTCATCGATATCCAACAGTGCCGCCGGGCCGGCACCAGCTGTCAGCTTCTGCGGCACGGTCAGGCGCAGGCCATCGCCGCGCTTTTCTTCCACCAGCGGATCGCGGCTGTCAGCAAGTTGCTCCTTGATGCAGTCGGCATACTCACGCGGGGTCTTGCCCGAGATTACATCCAAGGTTGCATGCGATTGCTCCAACTCGGAAACACTGACACAGCCCCCCAGCGTCAATGTCAATGCGGCCACCATCCACTTCATCTGTCGCACCTCTGCCTTTACGAACCCTTTTCGACCACAGCCAGGCGGGTTTGCTCCGTGCTTTGGCAGATTTATCTGCCGCTGGCGAACAGCGCGGCAGTGTAATGCGACATCGTGGTATCGTTTGCCTTTGCAGATCCAACCCTTGCGGAGCATCACATGAAATTCGTACACCAGCGCGAGCACCTCAACGAGGACGACATCGTCGTCATCGAGTGCTCCCAGCGCTGCAATATCCGCCTGATGAACGACGCCAACTTCCGCAGTTTCAAGAACGGCGGCCGTCATACCTATCACGGCGGCGCCTTCGACCAGTTCCCGGCGAAAATCACCGTGCCCAGCACCGGTTTCTGGAACATCACCATCGACACCGTAACCACCCGCCCGATCTCGGTCACCCGCAAGCCAACCCTGACCCACAAGATCAAGATCATCCGTCGTTCGTCGTCGAAACTCAGATAAGGCCACCATGACCCAGACCACCAAGTACGTCATCAAATACAAGCTCGACGGCCAGCGCCGCTGGGACTTCGCGCTGATGCCAGATGCCTCCCACGAGCAAGCCCTGGAAGCCCTGCGCAAGATCCACGGTGAAGACGCCGAGAAAATCAGCGACATCCAGGTCAGCAAAGCCCTGTAAAACCCGCCGCAACGTTAGCCCCGCACAAGGAGAAACGCATGAGCCACTGGCCCGACCGCCGCATCCTCGACCTGCTAGGCATCGAGGTGCCCATTCTCCAGGCGCCAATGGCGGGGGCCAGCGGTTCGCCCATGGCCATCGCCGTGGGCCTTGCCGGCGGGCTGGGCGCCCTGCCCTGCGCCATGCTCACCGGCGACCAGGTGCGCGCCGAAATTGCCGCCTTCCGCGCCGGCTGCCCTGGCCGCCCACTGAACCTGAACTTCTTCTGCCACCAGCCGCCATCGCCCGATGCCGAGCGCGAGGCACGCTGGAAGCAGGCCCTTGAGCCTTATTACAGCGAAATGGGTGCCGACTTCGCCGCCCCCACGCCTGTTTCCAACCGTGCGCCTTTCGACGAGCAGAGCTGCCAACTGGTCGAGGCGTTGCGCCCGGAGGTGGTGAGCTTTCACTTCGGCCTGCCTCAGGCCGACCTGCTGCAACGGGTCAAGGCCAGCGGTGCCAAGGTGCTGTCCAGTGCCACCACTGTGGAAGAAGCGGTTTGGCTGCAGCGCAATGGCTGTGACGCGATCATTGCCATGGGCTACGAAGCCGGCGGCCATCGCGGCATGTTCCTCAGCGACGACATCACCAGCCAGATCGGCACCTTCGCCCTGGTGCCACAGGTGGCCGATGCGGTCAGCGTGCCGGTGATTGCCGCAGGGGGCATCGGCGACCACCGCGGTTTGGTCGCGGCCCTGGCCCTGGGCGCTTCGGCAGTGCAGATCGGCACGGCTTACCTGTTCTGCCCCGAGGCCAAGGTTTCACCGGCCCACCGCCAGGCGCTGGACAGCGCACCTGCCAGCGACACAGCGCTGACCAACCTGTTCACTGGCCGCCCGGCGCGCGGCATCAACAACCGCATCATGCGCGAGCTGGGGCCGATGAGTGCGCTGGCACCGCGCTTCCCGCTGGCGGGCGGGGCATTGATGCCGTTGCGGGCGATTACCGATCCGCAGGGGAACAGTGATTTCAGCAACTTGTGGTCGGGGCAGGCATTGCGCTTGGGGCGGCATATGCCGGCTGGGGAGTTGACCCGGGAGATTGCCGAAAAGGCGTTGGCCGTGGTCGGGCATTAGGGATCTTCATATGCAGGCTCGGCCTCTTCGCGGGTAAACCCGCTCCCACAGAATCATCACGCCTGTAGGAGCGGGTTTACCTCTTCGCGGGTAAACCCGCTCCCACAGGATCATCAACGCCTGTAGGAGCGGGTTTACCCGCGAAGAGGCCGGGCCTGCTTATGCATTTCCCAGCCCCCTTCCCGGCAAATGGCCTATCGCTATATAGTTGAAGATATAACGATAACCCCAAGGAGCTGTCTTCATGCGTATCCGCCCGTCCCACCTGGCCGTCGCTGCCCTGGCCAGCCTGTTTGCCTTCAACACTGCCTGGGCCGATGAAGTCCAGGTCGCGGTCGCAGCGAACTTTACAGCGCCCATCCAGGCCATTGCCAAGGACTTCGAAAAAGACACCGGCCACAAGCTGGTCGCTGCCTACGGCGCTACTGGGCAGTTCTACGCACAAATCAAGAACGGCGCGCCGTTCGAAGTGTTCCTCGCCGCCGACGACAGCACCCCGAAAAAGCTTGAAGAAGAAAAGGAAATCGTCCCCGGTTCGCGCTTCACCTACGCCATTGGCACCCTGGCCCTGTGGTCGGCGAAGGAAGGCTACGTAGATGCCAAGGGTGATGTACTGAAGAAGAACGCGTTCAATCACCTGTCCATCGCCAACCCGAAAGCCGCGCCTTACGGCCTGGCCGCCACTCAGGTACTGGACAAGCTGAAGCTCACCGAGGCCACCAAGGGCAAGATCGTCGAAGGCCAGAACATCACCCAGGCCTTCCAGTTCGTCTCCACCGGCAACGCCGAACTGGGCTTCGTCGCCCTGTCGCAGATCTACAAGGACGGCAAGGTGACCAATGGTTCGGCCTGGATCGTGCCATCCAACCTGCACGACCCGATCCGCCAGGACGCCGTGATCCTCAACAAAGGCAAGGACAATGCCGCCGCCAAAGCGCTGGTCGAATACCTCAAAGGCCCGAAAGCCGCCGCGGTGATCAAGTCCTACGGTTATGAAATCTGATGCCACTGGACGCCAGTGACCTGGGTGCGATCTGGCTGACCGTCAAACTGGCCAGCCTGACCACCCTGATCCTGCTGATCGTCGGCACGCCCATCGCCTGGTGGCTGGCGCGTACGCGCTCATGGCTGCGCGGGCCGGTGGGCGCGGTGGTGGCTTTGCCGCTAGTACTGCCGCCGACGGTGATCGGCTTTTACCTGCTGATCGCCCTCGGCCCGCATGGCTGGCTCGGCCAGGCCACCCAGGCCATGGGCCTGGGGACCGTGGTATTCAGCTTCACCGGCCTGGTCATCGGTTCGACCGTGTATTCCATGCCATTCGTGGTCCAGCCGCTGCAGAACGCCTTCGGCGCCATCGGCCAGCGCCCGCTGGAGGTGGCGGCAACGCTGCGCGCCAGCCCCTGGGACACCTTCGTCCATGTCGTGCTGCCGCTGGCCCGGCCTGGTTTCATCACTGCCAGCATCCTCGGCTTCGCCCACACCGTGGGCGAGTTCGGTGTGGTACTGATGATCGGTGGCAACATCCCCGACAAGACCCGCGTGGTTTCGGTGCAGATCTTCGATCACGTCGAGGCCATGGAGTACGCGCAAGCGCACTGGCTGGCCGGTGCCATGCTGGTGTTCTCTTTCCTGGTGCTGCTCCTGCTGTACGCCGGACGCCGCGGCAAAGCTGGCTGGAGCTGAAATGACCGCATCGATAGTGGCGCGCCTGAACCTGGCGCGCGACGACTTCACCCTGGACGTCGACCTGCGCCTGCCCGGGCGCGGCATCAGCGCACTGTTCGGCCACTCCGGCTCCGGCAAGACCAGCTGCCTGCGCTGCCTGGCCGGGCTGGAGCGGGCCGCCAGCGCTTACATCGAGGTCAATGGCGAGGTCTGGGAAGACAGCAGCCGTGGCTACTTCCAGCCGCCACACCTGCGCCCGGTGGGCTACGTGTTCCAGGAGGCCAGCCTGTTCCCGCACCTGTCGGTGCGCGGCAACCTGGAGTTTGGCTGGCGCCGGGTAGCGGCCGCTGAACGCAAGGTCAACCTCTACCAGGCCAGCCAGCTGCTGGGTATCGGCCACTTGCTGGAACGCCGCCCGGCAACCTTGTCGGGTGGCGAGGCGCAGCGCGTGGGCATTGCCCGCGCCCTGCTCAGCAGCCCACGGTTGTTGCTGATGGACGAGCCGCTGGCGGCCCTCGACGGGCCGCGCAAACGCGAGATCCTGCCCTACCTGGAGCGCCTGCACGACGAACTGGACATCCCGCTGGTGTATGTCAGCCATGCCCAGGACGAAGTGGCGCGGCTGGCCGACCACCTGGTATTGCTGGAACAAGGCCAGGCGGTTGCCAGTGGCCCGATTGGCGAAACCCTGGCCCGCCTCGACCTGTCGCTGGCCCAGGGCGAAGATGCCGGTGTGGTGTTCGAAGGCATGGTGGTGGGCCACGACCCGCACTACGACCTGCTCGACCTGCGCCTGCCCGGCAGCCGCGGACCTTTGCTGCGCATAGCCCACCCGGCCCATGTGATGGGCAGTACCCTGCGGGTCAAGGTGCAGGCCCGTGACGTCAGCCTGGCGCTGGCCGCCGACAGCACCTCAAGCATCCTCAACCGCCTGCCGGTAAGCGTGCGTGAAAGCCGCCCGGCGGCCAACCCGGCGCATGTGCTGGTCAGCCTGGATGCCGGCGGCAATGCCTTGCTCGCGCGCATCACCCGCTTCTCGGCAGACCAACTCGGCCTGCACCCGGGCCAGGTGCTGTTCGCCCAGATCAAGTCGGTGGCCTTGTTGGGCTGAGCATCATTGGCGCGGGCGTTGTCCATTGATCAGTAACCTGATCGAGGCCCACCGCCAATGCTCGACTGCCCCCTGCCGCGCACCCTGCACTATGTTGACGACAGCCAGCCGGGCCTGAGCCGGCGGCGCTGGCGTGGGCGCTTCATTTATCTGGATGCCGATGGCCAGCGGGTACGCGACAGCGACACCCTCGCGCGCATCGCCGCACTGGTGATCCCCCCGGCCTATACCGATGTGTGGATCTGCGCCGACCCACAGGGCCACCTGCAGGCAACCGGCCGCGATGCCCGTGGCCGCAAGCAGTACCGCTACCACGCGCAATGGCGCGAAGTGCGCGACCAGCACAAGTACGCACGCATGCTGGCCTTTGCCCAGGCCCTGCCAAAGCTGCGTGCACAACTGGAAGCCCACCTCGCCCGACCAGGCCTGGACCGGGAAAAGGTGATGGCGCTGGTGGTCAGCCTGCTCGACCACACCCTGATCCGCATTGGTAACCAGCGCTACCTGCGTGACAACCAGTCCTATGGCCTGACCACTCTGCGCAACCGCCACGTCGAGGTAAAAGGCAGCAGCATCCGCTTCCAGTTCCGTGGCAAGCGCGGCGTCGAGCACAACGTCACCCTCAACGACCGGCGCCT
This sequence comes from Pseudomonas sp. NPDC089392, assembly GCF_044749595.1. NCBI lineage: Bacteria > Pseudomonadati > Pseudomonadota > Gammaproteobacteria > Pseudomonadales > Pseudomonadaceae > Pseudomonas > Pseudomonas sp. NPDC089392. The sequence goes on along the minus strand of NZ_JBIVIF010000024.1, from coordinate 9,493 downwards.
GGCCAACCTGCTCAAGCGCTGCATGGAACTGCCGGGGCAGGCGCTGTTCCAGTACCTGGATGACGACGGCCAGCGCCACAGCGTCGGCTCTGCCGAGGTCAACCAGTTCCTGCAACAACTGACCGGCGCCGACTTCACCGCCAAGGACTACCGCACCTGGGCTGGCAGCAGCCTGGCACTGGACTTGCTCAGGCCTTTGGCCTGGGAGCCCGAGACCGAGGCAAAACGCCAAGTCGCCACCATCGTTCGCCAGGTGGCCACCCGCCTGGGCAATACACCTGCCGTCTGCAGGCGCTGCTACATCCACCCGGCAGTACTGGAACACTATGCACTGGGCCGCCTGGCCGACTTGCCAAAAAGTCGGGTACGCAAAGGCCTCGACCCGGAAGAAGTGGCCTTGCTGCTATTTCTTCAGGCACTTGAGGAACAGGACGACCATTAACCCTGTCTATTTCACCCATGATGCGAAGAAATTTCCCATTAGCCGCCAAGCGCCCTATTCTTGCCACTGAGCACCTTGGCCGACAAACCGCTGACGGTTTGCTTTGGCACCTGCAAGTGAAGGTACGCAACAGAATTTTTCTGTCGGGGAATTACTATCCGCCGAAAGCGTCTTTAATGAGAAGGAAGAGGGACAAGCTCCCGCCGCCGTGGCTACTAGCCCTGCGGATTTTTACATCACCAAGGAGAACTACATGCTGATACTCACCCGTAAGGTTGGCGAAAGCATCGTCATCAACGATGACATCAAAGTCACCATTCTGGGCGTCAAAGGGATGCAGGTGAGGATCGGTATCGATGCACCGAAAGATGTACAGGTCCATCGTGAAGAGATCTTCAAACGTATCCAGGCCGGCAGCCCGGCACCGGAAAAGCACGACGACTCGCACTAAGCCGACTCTCCCCCCCCGGGGTGCACGGAAGCGCTCGACCGCCAGCCTCAGGTGCTCATCAACTGATGCACCTTGGCGATCATCTCGTCCATGTCGAATGGTTTGTCGAATATTGCGGCGAACAGGGCCGGGCATCCTTGGCTGGCCTGCGCGCCGCTCATGAGAATGACCGGCAACTCGCATAACTCCGGGTCTTCACGCATGGCACGCACCAACTCCTCACCGTTTAGCAGCGGCATCATGTAGTCGGTGATTACCAGCTGAACGCGCTTTTCCTTCAGCGCTTCCAGCGCCTTGCAGCCGTTGCTCGCCTTTTCCACCAGAAAGCCTTCGTCCTCCAGGGCAAACCCGAGGATGTCTGCGATCAGGTACTCGTCATCGACGATCAGGATGGTATTCATCCGTCACCCGCTTCCTTGCGGCACCGGCGTTCCCGAGAGCACACCGCAGGCGCCTTCGAACGCCTTGCGCAAGGTAATGCCTTGCGGCCCGATCAGCAGCTCGTGCAAGGCAGGGTCATAGTGGCTGTCACGCACCTTGAGGATCGACAGCATGCGCCGCAGCTGCGAGTCCAACTCGACAAAGCGCATCAGCATCAGGTTGTCGACGATGCTCGACAAGTCCGGCGCCGGGGCGCTGATTTCCGAGCCGAAGATGTCGCGCATCTCCCAGGTCAGCATCACGCTGATATCGCGGGCGCGCAGTTCGCTGGTCAAGGCGCGGAAAAACGCATTGAGCCGTGCCGGGTCGATGGCCAGGCGGCTGAACGCGCCGAGGCTGTCAATCATTACCCGCTTGCTGCCCTGCGCTTCGACGCGCTCGAGCAGGCGCGCACCGACCTGGTCCAGCAAACCTTCGGTGGTCGGCTGCCAACATAGCTGCAGGCTGCCGTTCTGCTCCATCGCGGCAAAATCGTAACCCAGCGACGCAGCCTTGATACGCAGGCGCTCGGGGGTTTCGTAAAAGCCGAAGTGCAACCCTGGCGCCTGCGCCGTGCTGGCGCCGAGAAAAGCCAGGCCCAACGAGGTCTTGCCAATACCCGAGGGCCCTATCAGCAAGCTGACCGAACCTGCGGCCAAGCCGCCGTCAAGCATTTCATCCAGGTTTGCCACGCCGCTGCTGATGCGTGCCAGGGTTGCACTGCCCATTTGGCTGGGGTAACTGAACAATGCCTCCAGGCGCGGATAAACATGCAGGCCGGCCCCATCGATCAGGCACTCGTGGCGCCCCGACAACGCCGCGCTGCCGCGGGTCTTGCGCAACTGGATATGGCGCACCGCGCGGCTGCCCAGCAGTTGCTCGCCCAGTTCAATCACCCCGTCAACCATGGTGTGCTCCGGGCTGCCCTCGTCCAGCCGTGCACTGGTCAACAGCAGTACGGTGCAACCGGCAAAGGCCGCATGGCCCTGCAGTTCGGAAACGAACTTCTTGGTGTCCAGCGCGGTTTCCGCACGTACCCGGGCATTAAGCACACCATCGACGATCAGCAAGCTGGCCTGCTGCCGGGCGATTTCCTGGCGCAGCAAGCGCACCACGGCGTCGAGACCCTCCTGCTCCAGGGTGTCGAAAGCGCTGACGAACTGGATGGGATCGCCGACCAGCGCCGGGTCGAAGAAATCCAAGGTGGCCAAGTACTGGAACAGCCGCTCGTGCGACTCACTCAGCAAGGTGGCCACCAGCACCCGCCCACCACCGCGCACGTGCCCGCAGGCCAGCTGATTGGCCAGGATGGTCTTGCCGGCCCCCGGCGGGCCCTGAATGATGTAGGACGCGCCAGCCACCAGGCCACCCTTGAGCAGCGCATCGAGCCCTTCGATCCCCGTCACCAGCCGCCTGAGTGCCTGTGCCATGGTGTCTACCTGTCGAGTTGGCTGTCCGTCTGGTCGTGATAGGTTGGCAAGTAAAGCTGCATACAAGTTCCGCGGCCGGGTTCGCTTTCGACACAAATAGCGCCGCCACTCTGCTTGGCGAAGCCATACACCTGGCTAAGGCCAAGGCCGGTACCCTTGCCGAAGGGCTTGGTGGTGAAAAACGGCTCGAAGATACGCGGCAGTACATCTGGCGCAATGCCTTCGCCACTGTCTTCCACTTCGAATCGTACAAAACTGCCGCGCAGCCCTTCCACTTCGCCGGCCAGTTCGACCATATCGACCGTCAAACCGATGCGGCCTTGCCCGGCAATGGCATCGCGAGCGTTGAACAGCAGGTTGAGCAGCACCATCTGCAATTGCCCGGCATCCACCTCGATCTGCGGCAGGTCCGGTTGCAGCAGCACTTTCAGCTCAATCGAACTGGGCAGTGCATGCTCCAGTAGACCGCGGGTCGCGGCTATAAGGTTCGCCGGGGCGACGCAGGCAACATCCAGTTTGCGGTGGCGGGCAAAACTGAGCAGCTGCTGGGTCAGTTCAGTCCCGCGATTGCCGGCATCGAGGATGTGCTGCAGCATGCGCTGGGCCCGCGCCGGGTCGTGGGTGGCTTGCGCCAACCTGGCCGAGCTCATGATGATGGTCAGCAGATTGTTGAAATCATGCGCAAGGCCCCCCGTCAGCTGGCCGAGCGCCTCAAGCTTCTGCGCCTGGAACAACTGGGCGCGCATGGCATCCAGTTGCAGGGCAGATTCGCGCCGGTCGGTAATGTCGCGGGTTACCTTGGCCAAGCCGATGATCTGGCCGTGGTCGTCGCGGATCACATCCAGCGCTGCCAAAGCCCAGAACTGGGTGCCGTCCTTGCGTACACGCCAGCCTTCATCCTGCGCCACACCCTGCTCCAGGGCCTGGTGCAGCAAGCGCTCTGGGCGACCATCGGCACAATCCTGAGGGGTGAAGAACAACGAAAAATGCTGGCCGATCACTTCATCAGCACGGTACCCCTTGATGCGCTGTGCACCGGCATTCCACGACACCACATGGCCGGAGGGGTCGAGCATGTAGATGGCGTAGTCCACCACCGACTGAACCAGCTGTTCATAGCGGTGCGCGGGCATGACGGGGTGGTCGAGGCAATCAGCTGAAACCATGCAAACTCCACCGGTACCGCAGCAGGGACGAAATGAGCGTGGCCAAGCGTACCCGCCAGCATACAGCCACCCGGCAACCGATGGTCAGCGCTCACGCTCAACGAGTACCGGGCTGATCCGCCGCGGCATCGCCACTTTCAGCAACCAGAGGCCCACCAACACGATGAAGCCACCACCGGCCAATAAAAGGGCAACAGTGGCGTAATGACAGCAAGGTGTCAATCGCCCGTTCGCTTGCGCCTTCATTCTGTTGATCATAGGTGCTGCGGTTGACTCAACTATAACAATGGGTTATAAAGCGCGCTTGATTGCGAAGCCCTTCTGCTTAGAAGCGTGCTGGTCCGTTGCGACCCTTTCAAGCGTGCGAGTGTGGTGGAATTGGTATACACAGCAGACTTAAAATCTGTCGGCGTGAGCCTTGCGGGTTCGAGTCCCGCCACTCGCACCAAACTTCTTTGAAAAGGCGCCTTTACGGCGCCTTTTTGCTATCCGGCTGCAAGGTTTTGCCCAGCTGCTAAAGTGGAGCTTGTCCCCGTCCACTGGAATGCCGCCATGCGCTACTCCCTGTTCGATGGTCAACGCGACATCATTATCCTGATTGCCCGCATCCTGCTGATGATCCTGTTCGTCTTGTCTGGCTGGGCCAAGCTGACCGGTTTTGAAGGCACGGTCGGCTACATGACCTCACTTGGCGCCCCTGCCCCCATGCTGGCGGCGGCGATTGCCGTGCTCATGGAGTTCGCGGTGGGCATCCTGCTGATACTGGGCTTCTACACGCGGCCGCTGGCATTCCTGTTCGCGCTGTTCGTGCTGGGCACGGCGCTGCTGGGCCACCCGTTCTGGAACATGGTCGACCCTGAACGCAGCGCCAACATGACCCAGTTCCTGAAAAACCTCAGCATCATGGGCGGCCTGTTGTTGTTGGCGGTGAGCGGCCCGGGGCGTTTCTCGGTAGACGGTCGCTGAGTCATTCGCCTTCGTAGTCGTCGAACCAGGCTGGGTGATCGCGCTCTTCGTCATCGAGGTCATCCAGCGTTTCCTCGTCTTCCTCCACCTCATCCTCGGCGCCTTGGGCATCCGCCTCGGGCTCCATATCCTCGTAGAGAAATTCGTGGTCAAGCAGGTGATCGTGCTCGGGTTCGTGCAGGTCTTCTTCGTCGTGCATGCTGGCTCCAGGAGTGCGTGGCAGGCCTGTATAGGCTGTTCACGTTCGCAGGTCAATGCGTTGGCGCTTAATGCTGGGTTAACCGGCCGGGTCTAGCCTGCAGGCTCTCCCTTCAAACGTTGTTTGCCCGTCTTTATGGCGGGCTTTTTTATGGGTGCTCTGAATAAGCGTCTGGGCCGCTAAGTGGTTGGCACAACATTTTCATCGCCTGTGAGATCGATCGCCGCCCGCGCGGCGCTTCGCGGGACAAGCCCGCTCCCACTGTCTGTTTCGGGCCAGTCACTTCTGTGAAGTCACCGCTGTCCGCCTTGTTCGTTCCATTTGATATCGAAGGGAACGCCGTTGCTCTTCATCGATCTCCAGCTATGCACCCACGTCGCGCGCGCCTCCGATGCAGGAAATAACTGGCCCGAAAAAATGTAGCGGGTTTATCGAGGCGTCGAACCGCCGCGAATGCAGTGGCGGCTGCGACGCTGAATGGCCAGGGACATTGGCCGGCAGGCCCGGCCTCTTCGCGGGTAAACCCGCTCCTACAACGGGCTGTGCCGAACCACCAATATATATATGCACCACCGATCAGTGTAGGAGCGGGTTTACCCGCGAATGCGGTGGCGGCTGCAACGGTGAACGACCAGGGATATTGGCCTGCAGGTCCGGCCCATTCGCGGGTCAACCCGCTCCTACAACGGACCGTGCCGAGCCACCGAGGTGTGTGCACCACCGATCAATGTAGGAGCGGGCTCACCCGCGAATGCGGTGGCGGCTGCAACGGTGAACGACCAGGGATATTGGCCTGCAGGTCCGGCCCATTCGCGGGTAAACCCGCTCCTACAACGGACTGTGCCGAACCACCGATATATATGCACCACCGATCAATGTAGGAGCGGGTTCACCCGCGAATGCGGTGGCAGCTGCAAAGGTAAATGGCCAGGGATATTGGCCGGCAGGCCCGGCCTCTTCGCGGGTAAACCCGCTCCTATACCGGCCTGGCCCGCCGCATCATTGCCGCGGGCTTTTCTTTTTGCCGCGAGCCTCTGTCAGGCCTACGCAGGCACCTTTGGGCAAAGCACTGCCCTCCGCCCCGGAGCATGACCTGAAGCAGTTTTGCCTACCCAGGCAAGGTCTATGCTAAGCCAGCGATAACCCAAGCTCACTCGGATAGACACGGAGGCTCTTATGAAAGCTGCTGTTGTTGCACCAGGCCGTCGCGTGGACGTGGTGGAGAAAACCCTGCGCCCCCTCGAACACGGCGAAGCGCTGCTGAAGATGCAATGCTGCGGGGTGTGCCACACCGACCTGCACGTAAAAAATGGCGATTTCGGTGACAAGACCGGTGTAGTGCTGGGCCATGAAGGCATCGGCGTGGTCCAGCAAGTTGGCCCCGGCGTCACCTCGCTCAAGCCGGGCGACCGCGCCAGCGTTGCCTGGTTCTACCAGGGTTGCGGGCATTGCGAGTATTGCAACAGCGGTAACGAAACCCTGTGCCGCGAAGTGAAAAACTCCGGCTATACAGTGGACGGCGGCATGGCCGAAGCCTGCATCGTCAAGGCCGATTACTCGGTCAAAGTACCTGACGGGCTCGACTCCGCCGCCGCCAGCAGCATTACCTGCGCTGGCGTCACAACCTACAAGGCGGTGAAAATCTCCAACATCCGCCCCGGCCAATGGATCGCCATCTACGGCCTGGGCGGCCTCGGCAATCTGGCCCTGCAATACGCCAAAAATGTGTTCAACGCCAAAGTGATCGCCATCGACGTCAACGAACAGCAGCTGCGCTTCGCCAGCGAGATGGGCGCCGACCTGGTCGTCAACCCGCGCACTGAAGATGCAGCCAAGGTCATTCAGGAAAAGACCGGCGGTGCGCATGCTGCCGTTGTAACTGCCGTGGCCAAAGCTGCGTTCGACTCCGCCGTAGATGCCCTGCGCGCGGGCGGCCGACTGGTCGCAGTCGGCCTGCCATCGGAAGCGATGAACCTGAACATTCCGCGCCTTGTACTGGACGGCATCGAAGTGATCGGCTCGCTGGTCGGGACACGGCAGGATCTGCAGGAGGCCTTCCAGTTTGCCGCTGAAGGCAAGGTAGTGCCCAAAGTGACATTGCGGCCAATTGAAGACATCAACCAGATCTTTGAGGAGATGCTGGAAGGCAAGATCAAAGGGCGGATGGTGATCAAGTTCGAAGGCTGATTGCTAGAAAACCGGCCATTGCCAACCACCACAAAGCCCGCAGATGATCATCTACGGGCTTTTTTCCTCATCATTCGTCAAGGAACAGACCATGAGCTTCGACTGGCATGCCGGGCCGATCACCCGTTCAACTCCGCTGGACAAGCACTATCGCAACACGCAGAGGGTTCGTCAGTTTCTGCTCAGTGAGTGCGGGGAGGGATTCAAGTTCGACCGCGCCTTCATGGCGTGGATTAAAAGTGGCACGCCGTCCACCATGGGCGACATTGCGGACGAATGGCTGCGTATACATCGGTGTATCATCGGCATCTGAAGGGGTTTAATAGCGGATAACCACCTGTACCCAGGGGTAGCGCATGACGATACGCAGCCTGGCCAAGAACCTTCCGCCAGACCCAGGCAATCCAGGCTGGGTGCTCGGATGGGGCGTGCTACGAGACCGGCACCCTTGGCATTTTGTCGACGTTTATGCCGATCAGAAGACAGCCAAGGTGGAAGCAGAGCGCCGCGGTGCCGGCTACGTCGTAGAGTATGGGTCTCACCGGCTGGGGTCGGATGATTTCATTTGCGGTATAAACCCGCCTGAAGGTTAGTTGTTCAAGCGGCTGAACCCGCCCCCCCCGGGATCGCCCAGGATGGCCGCAGGAGCAGACTGCGGCCGTCGCGGAGCGGGACTTGAGGTCAGGCGCGGATCACCTCAAGGCGCTCCCGGCCAGCCCGTGTGATGGCGTTCTCCCCTTCATCGCTAATGCGATACCGCCCCGACACCAACTTGGTGATTGAGAACCGGACCAGCCCGCTTCGGGATAAAGCTTCGCCCACTCCGAAACTCATTGCCTGCTCCAAGTCGAAGATTTTGATTTCTCCGATCTTGTAGCGAGCAAACGCTACTAGTGCTTTATCCAATTCTTGTTGACTGATCTTTCTAGCGACTTCCATTCGACCTCCCAGGTCATGAGAGTCCCGGTCCGTGGGATTGAGACAACGAACCAGGGGTTGTTGAAGGCGGACCGTACTACGCCCCCACAGAAGTCGCTACTGGGCTTTCCATCCATGCTGAGCTGTCCGACGATCTTGATGAACCGACGCTACCGGCCGCACACAGTCAGTCCTGCTCCTCAACCTCACAGACGCCGTTTGCACCGCCCTTTCCGGTGTAGGAAACACTCAAATAGCCGTCAGGCTCAATTGAAACCGAGACGGTTACGCCGCTACCTTTGGCCTTGAAGTGACTCTCGCTGACCTCACTGAGCTTGGCCTCCTTGCCATTGATGAAGACTGGCCCGCCTTCATTAGCGCGCACCTCGACATTGCCTGGGCAAGTGGCATTCAGAGGTGGGATATCCGCAAACGCGTAACCACCCATGAAAACGAGGAATGCGCCATAAAGTAATCGCTTCATTCAGACCCCTGCCGATCAAATGACCCCGGTAGTCTTTATGGATAGCCCAGCTCATGGGTGTATGCATCGGGACACGACGCGCGGCGCCCTAATCGCTTTGCCGTGGGTCGTAGATTGCATACCTAGCCTCAACTATTGCTGCGAACCTGCCGGTGAAGCCAAGTCGCAAGTCTTTCAGTAAGCAAATGACGAACTCATCGAGGCTCGGGATGCTCACTGGACACAGAGTTGTTGGCATCCACATCTTTCATCTCTTCTTCGATGGGAGCATCGTCATCCGGTGACAGCGGGATCCCACCACCAGTCCCTGTGGGGTCCGGTGCCCTGGCCTCATCAGTACGAGCAGTGCCATTATCACGCGGAACTTGTGAGTCTTGATCTGACCCCGGGTTGCCGGGTGGAGGATTCCAATCCTCAGGCCGCTTTTCTGACCATGCCTCACCTATACCCTGCTTAGGCTCAGAGGCCGTTTTCTCCAGGCCAGACCCGTGAGCTTGCCCTGCATCAGCGCTTCCTTCAGCGGGTCCAGGGTACGCAGCGTCCGGACCATTGTGGTCAATCGCCATAACAGTTCTCCCACCTGAGGCGCAGGATATCTGCGCATATGATTGGGAAATTCGGCTTGGCATGAAGTGCCAAAGGCTCGACGGGCGGGCACAAAAAAGCCCGACACAATGGTCGGGCTTCGACTTCGGTATTTTCTCGCGCACAAAGAAAAACCCCGCAGACGTTAATCTGCGGGGCTTTCGAATGGTGGAGGCCGAGGTCGGAATCGAACCGGCGTAGACGGATTTGCAATCCGGTACGAACCTGCTATTTTGCTAGGTGCA